>NZ_JBHTLT010000014.1:0-44231 GCF_042679045.1 Sporosarcina contaminans
GCGAGCTACTTTCAGTATTGAATGAGAAAAATACAAGAACAGGTGGCGAAAAACGATTCGTTTTTCGCCACCTGTTCTATTTTAGGGACTTATTGGACAGCCTCTACAGTCTGAAAGAACGTCCTATTCGGGCGTTCTTTTTTATTTAACGAAAATCGGTTTGTAAAGATGGAAGCTATTAGTATATACGTTTGATGCTTTTTACTTCGAGTTAGACATAGTGGAACCAATTAATCTCTCGTTTGAAACCTCGCACAATACACTGAAAGCCTCTTGGACATACACAAAAGAAACTCCGTTCCGATTTTTGCTGTCGTGGCATACTGGTCGCACCAATACCTATCGTATTGGCTATGAAAAATTACATGTGCTTGTATTACAGATGAAATAAACAGTGTTTGGCAGGATCAATTGGAACAGGAGATGTTGTGTATGTTTCAAATAATTTATAATAGATACAGTTCTATTTTTAGGTCGCAACTATTCAATGATACATACTACAAATTCATTTTGGGGGTGAAGTTCAATTGGATCCGAAAAAAACATTGGATAAAATTTCAAATGAGTATCAGAAAATACTACGGAATAACTTAGTAGGCATTTACGTTCATGGATCAATTGCATTTGGCTGCTTTAATCCGAATAAAAGTGATATTGATTTTATCGTTGTTGTTGATGAATCCCCGTCACTTGAAGAAAAGATCGCGTTAATCAATGTGTTATTGAAATTATCAAGTGTGTCACCTGCGAATGGTTTTGAAATGA
Source organism: Sporosarcina contaminans (assembly GCF_042679045.1). NCBI lineage: Bacteria > Bacillati > Bacillota > Bacilli > Caryophanales > Caryophanaceae > Sporosarcina > Sporosarcina contaminans. The sequence goes on from NZ_JBHTLT010000014.1 coordinate 766, forward strand.
GTGTTGTACTTTTAGACTCATGTCAAAATTTTGCTTATCCTACACCTTTCGTACTTCACTATTCAAAACTGCACATGCAGCAATGTTTGGCTGATATTACGTCATATAGTGAAACGATGAACGGAACAGATAAAGATTTAGCTGCCCATTTTACAGTTATTAAAAATGTTGGCCTCACTCTTTTTGGAAAGCCGATTGATGACGTATTTGGGGTTATACCGGAAAATGATTATATAGATAGCATACGATTCGATATCGCTAATGCGGAAAATGAGATTTTTGAGCGCCCAGTTTACATTATTCTTAATTTATGTCGTGTATATGCCTATAAGCATGATCGGTTAATTTTATCGAAAGAACAAGGTGGGATGTGGGGCATTCAAAATCTTGATCATAGATATAGTCCTATAATTTCAACGGCTTTAAGAAATTATAAAACAAACGAAGAGTGCGCATTTGATGGTGAGCAATTAATGGAGTTCAGTAGGTATATGTATAAATTGATTTTCGATTAAATAGAAAATGTCTTGCAAATGAAATTTAGTTATTGTTCGCTTAGTGCAAGGCGACCAACAGCTTTGATGGTCGTTGCTCAAGTCAGGATAATACTTTAGAAAGAATCAAATAAAAATTTTATACTATTTCAATTATTGATATACTGTGAAGGGAAAGGGTATACACACTTGTTTGGTATATAAAGGGGGAGTAATGATGGAAGTTCAAATTAAAGAGGGCAATGAAATGAAGTTAGTCGGGTTCCGAGTGATGTGCGAAGGCGATCAATTTATTACTGAAATACCTAAAGCATCTTTGCGATTAAATGATCGTGTTGACGAAATTCAGCATGTTATCAATCCGGATGTTCAAATGGGTGCGTTTGTAGTGGAACCTGAAAATGCTGAGACGGATGGATACTGGGTTTGCGTTGAAGTGGAGGAGTTTAAAGAAATTCCAGCTGATATGGTTGCTTTAACTGTACCGGCGCAAAAGTATGCAATTGTAAGGCACCGAGGGAATAATTCGGAAATAATGGGTCTATATGATGACTTGCATAATTGGATTGAAAATGAAAACTATAGAAGGCTAAAAAATAGATGGCATATTGAAAGGTATTATAGTTGGACAGATATTGAAAATGTAGATATGGAACTATGGGATACAATTGAGTGACGTGTTGAATTGGAAGCACCAATATTGCCGCGAATAAAGCCTGTTGCTTGAAATTTAATTTAACGGCAGGTTTTGCTTATGCTTTCTCGTTGAATATTTTGGTTTTGTAGATAAGAGGCAGTTTGAGGCAAGTAATTTATATAGTAGAAGTCCACGCTGAAGAAAAAGTATTAGCTGCAATTCAAAGAGTGATTATTCAAAAGAAGAAAGCTGTAAATGACCTTTTTGTAATAGGTAAGTAAAAACCTCATTTATAAACTACTGCTTGCAAATAAAAGAAACCATTTGACTGCCGTAATCGTTTATATGAATAGCGATTGCGGCAGTTCCATTCTTACGCATACAGCCACACTTGACTAAATCTGTATACGAAAAAAATTGATCGGCAAAACAAAGTGTTGTGTATCTAATAAACTCAGCAAATTGAAGTGAGTTTCTACAAAGCAAGTATTGTTTTTGAAGTTGAAATAGAACCTTATTATATAATAGTAAGAATGCTGTCAAATAACCTATAGAAATGAATACATTTTTAGTTGTAAAAAGGGATATGGTATAGTGAACATAAATTAGTGAAATCTCCACATTATAATGGAAGGAGAAGAAGTTACTTGAATGAACCTGAGTGCACATAGTGTAGTTGGGTGAAAGAGGGTGTAAGCACTGAAAAGGCGTAAATACGGCAGATTAATGAAGAGAGATAATGTAATTCTTTTTCCTGGTTCATTGGAAAGATTGCTTGATGAAGGTTTGGATGCTGTAGAGGATGGGGATTATGAACGTGCCATTAAAGCCTTTGAACAAGTTTATCGCTTCGATACTGACCATCAAAGCTACTTAGCACCATATGCGGTTGCTCTGTATGAGACGAAGGATTTTGTCAAGGCAAAAGAGATCGCGGAGAAGTTGTTGCAGAGCGGCACTGCGAATTATATAGATGCAATGGAATTATATCTTGCGATTAGTATTCAACTGCAATTGTACGATGAAGTGGAGATGGCAATTGATGCGCTGTTCGAAGAAGATGCCATTCCAGAAGAAATGGTGAATAAGTTTAACTATTTAAGGCAATTAAATCAAAGACTATCTGATCGCTATACACCTGATGAAACCCGTTTTCACCAAGAAACCTTCACATTGGAGGAGTTCCTTGAACAACCGGTTGAAATGCAGCAAAATATGCTTTCAACATTGGAAAGCGGAGACATTACATCTGCAATTCCCGTTATAGCGCAAATTGTTGAACAAGAAGAATTGCGACCGTTAGTTGTTACCTTTGCACTCGTATTACTTTATCAGGTAGAGTACGAGCAACCGGTAACCGTGAAAAAATTCGGCAGAGAGAAAACGGTAATCCCTTCGAAGATTGCTTTGCCAAATCAAGACGAACGAACTGCCGAAGTCCTCGATTTGTTAGGTGTGCAATTTGAAAAAGATCCTTCCATGTTGCAATTAGCAATTGAAGCTGTACAAAAGTATGGTATTTTAGATTACCCTTTTTCGTGGGATGGCTATTCGACAGAAGAGGTTGCAAAAGCATATGCACAATACATACATAGCATGTTTTCGGGGAATCAAATTGAATGTAATGACCTGTGTACATTCATCCGACATATCGATCAAGAAACGGACCGGTGAGAATTCGTAAATCTGTTGAAAGATCGAAAGACTATGATATACTGTAATGGTTGTAAATGACGTATACACGTGCGAAAATATATTGTTGATAATGATTCGGAGGTTTTTACATGTCAGTCAAATGGGAAAAAGAAGAAGGCAATAAAGGGATATTAACAGTAACAGTGCCAGCAGAGAAAGTCGATGCTGCACTTGATGAAGCGTTCAAAAAAGTGGTGAAACAAGTTCAAGCACCTGGGTTCCGCAAAGGAAAAATGCCACGCAAAATGTTTGAAAGAATGTACGGTGTAGAAGCGCTTTATAATGATGCGCTTGACATTATTCTTCCAGAAGTTTACAGCAATGCGCTTGACGAAGCAGAAGTAGAGCCAATTGCACAGCCTGAAATCGATGTAGAGCAAATGGAAAAAGGAAAAGAACTTATTTTCAAAGCTCATATTCAATTGAAGCCTGAAGTGAAATTGGGCGACTACAAAGGTCTTGAAGTGAAACGTCAAGAAACTGAAGTAACAGATGAAGAAATCGAAGAGCAATTAAAAGACCGCCAGCAAGCTTTTGCTGAAATGGTCGTTAAAGAAGACGGCGCAGTCGAAAATGGCGATACTGTCAACTTGGATTTCGAAGGATTTGTTGATGGAGAAGCATTCGAAGGCGGAAAAGCAGAAGGCTATGATCTTGAAATCGGATCGAACTCTTTCATCCCTGGTTTCGAAGAGCAAATGGTAGGCATGAAAATGGGCGAAGAGAAAGATATCGAATTGACATTCCCTGAAGAATACCATGCTGCTGAATTAGCAGGTAAACCTGCAGTGTTCAAAGTGAAAGTAAATGAAATCAAATCAAAAGAAATTCCTGAACTTGACGATGAGCTTGCAAAAGAAATCGATGAAGAAGTGGAAAGCTTGGATGCACTTCGCAGCAAATTGAAAGAAAAAACTGCTGAAGAAAAGAAGGCTGCTTCTGAAACTGCATTGCGTGACGACTTAGTCGAAGCAGCAGCAAGAAATGCAGAAATGGACATTCCAGAAGTTATGGTTGATTCTGAAGTTGACCGTATGATGAATGACTTTGCACAACGTTTGCAAATGCAAGGCATGAACCTTGACCTTTACTTCCAATTCTCTGGTCAAGACGAAGATGCATTGCGCGCTCAAATGAGAGACGATGCACTTAGCCGTGTAAGAGTTTCCCTTACATTGGAAGCAATCGGTAAAGAAGAAAACATTGAAGTGACTGAAGAAGAGATCAACGAGGAGCTTCAAAAAATGTCTGAGCAATTCGGTATGGAAATCGATCAAATCAAGCAAACTTTAGGTGGCACACAAGTTCTTGAGAATGATCTTCGTTTCAACAAAACAGTTGAATTCTTAGTGGAAAACGCAAAAGTTACTGAATAATAGCAGATGAATACGACAAGGTACGGAAGACCGTACCTTGTTTTTCTTAACTAAAGTAAGCTGAATGAACATTATAGCTTTTAAATTTGATAAAATAAATATAAAGGTGTTTTGAATTCATTCCAAGATCTGTTATTCAACTTTACTTTCAGAATGTCCGACGAATGCTTTATAAAGTTTGAATTCAAAAAAAGAGTTCAATTTTAAATGGCTCCTATTCAAGTGTATGTTATTCACGAATATTCCGACAGTTGTAATAGGAATTGTTTCTGTTTTAAAGGAATTGCATAGAGGAGTTCCGAGGTATAATATAAATTGAATAGGTCATTCTTCTTGGGAGAGAGTTAATTCTAATTAGTTGATTAAAACGGGGGAATCTTGTAAGATTGTCACTTGAATAGGGGTGAGCTTGATGTTCAAATTTAATGATGAAAAAGATAACCTGAGTTGTTCTTTCTGTGGAAAAACCCAAGACCAGGTAAGAAAGCTTGTCGCTGGTCAAGGTGTATATATTTGTGATGAATGTGTAGAGTTATGTGCTGAGATCGTTGAAGAAGAGGTTGGCCTAGATGAGGATTTCGAGCTGAAAGATGTTCCAAAGCCACGTGAAATCCAAAGTATTTTGGATGAATATATCATCGGGCAGGATCGAGCGAAAAAATCTTTAGCAGTAGCTGTTTATAACCATTACAAACGTGTCAATACGAACAGTAAAATTGATGACGTGGAAATTTCAAAATCCAATATCGTCTTGATTGGGCCGACAGGTAGCGGTAAAACGTTGTTAGCGCAAACATTAGCTCGGATTTTGGATGTTCCATTCGCAATAGCGGACGCTACATCCCTTACTGAGGCTGGTTATGTCGGCGAAGATGTTGAAAACATCCTTTTGAAGCTGATACAAGCTGCGGATTTCGATATTGATCGCGCTGAAAGAGGCATCATTTATATCGACGAAATTGATAAAGTTGCCCGTAAATCCGAAAATGCATCCATTACTCGTGATGTGTCAGGTGAAGGCGTTCAACAAGCTTTATTAAAAATTCTTGAAGGTACGGTTGCGAGTGTGCCTCCGCAAGGCGGCCGCAAACACCCTCATCAGGAGTTCTTGCAAATTGATACAACGAACATTCTATTTATCGTCGGCGGGGCATTTGACGGCATCGAAGACATTATCAAACGCCGCACAGGCCAAAAGGTGATTGGCTTCGGTACGAACAATGAAACTGCAGACGCTGAAGAGGCGTTGCTATCAAAGTTGATCCCTGAAGATTTACAACGTTTCGGCCTTATTCCAGAGTTCATTGGTCGTTTGCCGGTTATTGCAACTTTGGAACCTTTAAGTGAAGAGACGCTTTATCAAATCTTAACGGTTCCTAAAAATGCGATCGTGAAACAATACCAAAAGATGGTAGGCATGGACGGTGTCAATCTTCGTTTTGAAGAAGATGCACTCAATGAAATTGCGAAAGAGGCAATCGAACGTAAAACAGGTGCACGTGGTTTGCGTTCCATCATTGAAAATATCATGTTAGATATTATGTATGAACTCCCATCGCTTGAAGAAGTTACAGAATGCGTCATTACAAAAGATGCAGTTTTGAAAAAGGCAAGTCCATTGCTATATCGGGAAGATGGCTCACAGCTTGATCTCGATCAAGAGAAAAACACGGCATGATGCCTGCAGGAATAAAGCTGACGCCGAGGATGCGAACGTTTCGCTCGTCGGTTGTCAGCTTTTCTTAACTTATAGACCATGCTTGAATTGGACATACATAACATAATGGAGGTGACTTCCGCATGCAAAATAAAAAAACAAACATACCTTTATTGCCACTTCGCGGAATGTTAGTCTACCCGACAATGATTTTACATATTGACGTTGGAAGAGAGCGCTCCGTATTTGCAATTGAACATGCAATTGCACAAGATCATTTGATTTTCTTAGCGACTCAAAAGGATACAAGTATTGAAAACCCTGAAATGGATGATTTATACAAGGTAGGAATTATAGCTTCTGTAAAATCGATGACTCAACTTCCTAATGGAACGTATCGGGTTTTAATTGAAGGACTCGATCGGGCGAAATGGTCGAATTATGAAGAAGCAGATTTATATCCTGTTGTGGATGTCCAAAAAATGTCCGACAATGAAGAGTTGGATGCGGAAAGCGAGGCCCTTATGAGGACTTTGCTTACGTATTTCAAAAAGTATTCCAAGATTTCAAAACGGGTTTCTAAAGAAACGTATGATTCCGTTGCATCTATCACTGAGCCGGGAAGATTAGCCGATATGGTTGCATCTCATTTGCCGCTGAAGCTGTCGGCTAAACAAGAAGTTCTTGAAATGACGAACGTTAAAGAACGTCTGGAATGGCTAATTAGCCGTCTTTACAATGAGCAGGAAGTTTTGAACTTAGAGCGCAAAATTAATGAGCGGGTCAAAGAAGCGATGGAGAGAACGCAAAAAGAGTTCTATCTCCGTGAGCAGATGAAAGCGATTCAAACTGAATTAGGAGATAAAGACGGTAAAGGTTTAGAGGTTGCAGAGCTTACCGCGCGAATTGAAGAAGCGAATATGCCTGAAGGTGTAAAAGAGGTTGCGCTGAGGGAATTAGATCGCTATGAAAAAGTGCCATCTGCTTCTGCAGAAAGCGGTGTAATTAGAAATTATATTGATTGGCTTGTTTCGTTGCCTTGGGCTGTAGCATCCAAAGATCATTTGGATATTAAACGATCAGAAAAGATTTTAAACCGTGATCATGAAGGTTTGGAAACCGTTAAAGAGCGTATTTTAGAATACTTGTCGGTAAGACAATTGACAAACTCGTTGCGCGGTCCAATCCTTTGCTTGGACGGACCGCCAGGTGTCGGTAAAACTTCATTGGCAAAATCGATTGCTGAATCTTTAGGTAGAAAGTTTGTCCGAATCTCTTTAGGTGGCGTACGTGATGAATCGGAAATTCGTGGACATCGCCGTACTTATGTAGGAGCGATGCCGGGAAGAATCATTCAAGGAATGAAAAAAGCAGGAAAAATCAACCCTGTTTTCCTTTTGGATGAGATCGATAAAATGTCCAATGATTTTAGAGGAGATCCTTCTTCAGCGATGTTAGAAGTGTTGGATCCAGAACAAAATAGCACATTCAGTGATCATTATATCGAGGAGCCGTACGACTTATCGAATGTTCTGTTCATTGCAACATCCAACGATCTAAGTTCGATACCGGGGCCATTGCGTGACCGTATGGAAATTATCAATATTGCGGGATATACAGAGCTTGAAAAACAGGCAATTGCCAAAAACCATTTAATACCGAAACAACTGAAAGAACACGGCTTAACGAAAGCGCAAGTCCGTTTTCAAGACGAAGCGATCATGAGCGTAGTGCGTCATTATACGCGAGAAGCCGGCGTCAGGGGGTTAGAACGGGAAATCGCCCGCATTTGCCGGAAAGCTGCAAAGCTTATTGTAACAGGAGAGCAAAAGAGCATTACAGTTAGCCCGCGTACAATTGAAAGCCTATTGGGCAAAAAGAAATTCCGTTATGGACAAGCAGAAGAAAACAATCAAATCGGCGTCGCAACAGGTCTTGCCTACACTGCAGTTGGCGGCGATACTTTGCAAATAGAGGTTTCATTATCACCGGGGAAGGGAAAACTCATCTTGACCGGCAAATTAGGCGATGTCATGAAAGAATCCGCACAGACAGCGTTATCCTATGTCCGATCAAAAGCAGGTGATTTCGGAATTGACGCTGATTTTTATGAATCGAATGATATTCATATCCATGTTCCCGAAGGAGCAGTGCCAAAAGACGGTCCTTCCGCTGGGGTGACAATTGCGACTGCATTGGTATCTGCATTGACGAAACGCCCAATTCGCCGAGAAGTCGGCATGACTGGTGAGATTACGCTTCGTGGCAGAGTATTGCCAATTGGCGGAGTGAAAGAGAAGACGTTAAGTGCACACCGTGCAGGCTTGACAACGATCATTTTACCGATCGATAATGAACGAGATATTGAAGAAATACCAGAAAGTGTGCGTAACGAGTTGACTTTCAGGTTCGTTTCTGACGCGGAAGAGGTCATTTCGATCGCGATAGAGGGGGCTTTAAAGTGAAAGTCAATCACGCGGAAATTGTAATAAGCGCAGTGAAACCGGAGCAATATCCAGAGGATGGATTTCCGGAATTTGCGTTAGCAGGTCGTTCGAATGTCGGAAAATCATCTTTCATCAATAAAATGATTGGCCGGAAAAGCTTAGCAAGAACTTCTTCTAAACCCGGAAAAACGCAAACATTGAATTTTTATAAAATCGAAGAACAGCTCTTTTTTGTCGATGTACCAGGGTATGGCTATGCAAAAGTTTCCAAGTCGGAACGTGAAGCTTGGGGCAAAATGATCGAGCGGTATTTGACTGGCAGAGAACAATTAAAAGCTGTCCTGTTAATTGTCGATTTGCGTCACCCTCCAACAGAGGACGATTGCATGATGTATGATTTCTTAGGGCATTATAATATCCCAACGATTGTCGTAGCGACAAAAGCGGATAAGATCCCAAAAGGCAAATGGGAAAAGCATAAAAAAATAGTCCGGGAAGAATTGCAAATGCGTGCGGGAGATCCACTTGTCCTTTTTTCATCAGAGAAAGGTATCGGGATGGAAGAAGCATGGCGTGAAATAGAAAGTCGAATGTAACAATGAAATGTCCGGATGGGTAACCACTCTCATCCGGACCATTTTTTTATCTGTCTTTTAAATGCATATTGACTATTATATAATTTTCTTTATCTAATAATAATTATTCTAAAAATCGTCCACAAACCCTATAAATTCAAATGTTGTTCACATTATAAACTTAAATTCGGCAGGAAAGTATGTTATAATTATGACCAGAAATAAGAACGTGAGAGGTGTGAACACCTAATGCATACAATCGTAGTCGGTGTCAACTATAGAACTGCACCGGTTGAAATTAGGGAAAAATTATCATTTGTAGAAGCTGAATTGCCAAAAGCGATGCAAATGCTGCAATCTGAAAAAAGTATATTAGAAAATATTGTCATATCGACTTGCAATCGTACAGAGCTTTACGCCGTTGCTGACCAACTCCACACAGGGCGGTATTATGTTAAGCGTTTCTTAGCGAATTGGTTCGGCATGTCCATTGAAGAATTATCGCCTCATTTGATCATTTATGAGAACGACGAAGCGATTGAACATTTGATGAGAGTGACAGCTGGGATCGATTCGATGGTATTAGGAGAGACACAAATCTTAGGGCAAGTCCGGGATAGCTTCTTGAAAGCTCAAGAAATCGGTACAACAGGAACAGTTTTCAATGAACTGTTCAAAAAATCGATTACACTTGCAAAACGCGGCCATTCAGAAACAGCTATTGGCGAGAATGCGGTTTCTGTTTCATATGCTGCAGTCGAATTAGGCAAAAAAATCTTCGGCAGTTTAAACAATAAGCATGTAGCGATTTTAGGTGCAGGGAAGATGGGCGAACTTGCTATTAAAAACTTGCGTGGCAGTGGAGCGAAAAAAGTGACGGTCATTAACCGTACTTTTGAAAAGGCAGCTGAAATGGCTGATCGTTTCGGCGGAGTGGCCAAGCCTATGCAAGAATTACAATGCACCCTTTTAGAGGCGGATATATTAATTAGCTCGACAGGGGCGAAAGATTTCGTCATCGATTATGAATTAATGCAATTCGTAGAAAAACTAAGGAAAGGCAAACCACTTTTCATGGTCGATATCGCAGTACCGCGCGATTTAGATCCGAAAATTGGTGAACTTCCAAATGTTTTCCTGTATGATATCGATGATTTACAAGGAATTGTAGAAGCCAACTTGGCAGAACGCAAGCGGGCGGCGGATGAAATCGGCGTAATGATCGAACAAGAAGTAGCCGAGTTTAAGGAATGGATTGCAACACTTGGCGTTGTTCCTGTAATATCCGCTTTGCGTGAAAAAGCACTTTCCATTCAGCAAGAAACAATGGAAAGCATCGAAAACAAAATGCCGAATTTGACGGCCCGTGAAAAGAAATTGCTTAACAAACATACGAAATCGATTGTCAACCAAATGTTGAAAGATCCAATTCTCCAAGCGAAAGAATTGGCATTGGATCCACAAGCAAGTGAAAAAATGGCTTTGTTTAAGCAGATTTTCGGATTGGAACAAATTTCTATGCAAGAAGAAGTTGAGAAAACTGAAAAGCAACATTCGGTAAATGACAAAAAAATTACGTATGAGCCTGACTATCAATTTTAAGCCATATCGCTTTATGGTAAAGCTGGAAAGGCAGAGAATGCATCATGGCGGAAATGACTATGGCAAGATTTCATGAAGTGATGCTTGTTTTATACGCGGTGAGCCTCGTCTTTTATTTCATCGATTATTTAAATAAAGACCGGGTTGCTCACCGCAGTGCCTTTTGGATTCTGCTGGTCGTCTATTTGATGCAAAGTGGATTCTTAATTGCTCAAGTAATTGAAATGAAAAGGTTTCCCGTCCTCTCCCTTTATGAGGGCATTTATTTTTATGCCTGGCTTCTCATATCGTTGTCTATGATTCTCCAGGCGTTCTACAGAGTCGGTTTTGCTGTTTTCTTTTTAAATGTAATCGGCTTTATTTTTATGACAATCCATACATTTACACCATCACAAGCTGGCCAGACGACGATCGAGCATTCACTCATTTCAGAACTGCTCTTTATCCATATTACATTTGCTATCCTCTCCTATGCGGCATTTGCAATGTCTTTCGTTTTTGCAGTATTATATTTGCTCGTTTATAACATGCTGAAAAACAAAAAATGGACGAGTCGTTTTACGAGACTGCCCTCTTTGCAACAATCGATGGTGGGGATGAAAGTATCCATCTATATCGGCATTCCTGTATTGCTGATCAGCCTCATTTTAGGAACGCAATGGGCAAATATCGTTTTGGATAAGTGGTCCATTTTAGATGTAAAAATTATTGGATCTTTTTTCTTAATTATTATTTATAGTTTCGTATTATTTCTACAGCGAAGTGGCAGACTGTCGGTGAATGATTTTGCATGGGCGAATATTTTTTCATTTCTATTTATCATTATCAATTTCTTCTTGGGCAGCAAGCTATCGCAATTTCATTTTTGGATGTAACAGTAATGAGCAAATAATATTCTTTTGAAATTCGCTTTTGGCAGCATATGGGTGATAAAAAACGCCGACGTTTATATGTGAGGATGCCGTAGCGCAATTGGTTGAAAGGAAGAGTTTAATGAGAAAAATAATTGTAGGTTCCAGAAGAAGTAAATTGGCGCTGACGCAAACGAATTGGTTCATCGATCAAATGAAGGCTGCGGGAGCGCCATTTGAATTTGAAGTAAAAGAGATTGTCACAAAAGGCGATAAGATTTTGGACGTCATGCTTTCCAAAGTGGGAGGAAAGGGACTGTTCGTAAAAGAAATTCAGCAGGCCCTGTTTGATAAAGAAATTGATTTTGCTGTACATAGCATGAAGGATATGCCGGCTGTTTTGCCTGAAGGCCTTACGATTGGTTGCATTCCTAAGCGTGTAGATGCGCGTGATGCCTTTATTTCCAACGGACATGTCAAGTTTATGGATTTGCCTGTCGGCGCAGTGGTTGGGACGTCCAGCCTCCGAAGAAGTTCGCAATTACTGTTGTTGCGCCCGGACTTGGAAATTAAATGGATCCGAGGCAATATCGATACACGTTTGAAAAAAATGCAAGATGGTGAATACGATGCAATTCTTCTTGCTGCAGCCGGCTTGAAAAGGATGGGTTGGAGTGATGACGTCGTAACGGAATATATGTCGATTGAAGATTGCATTCCTGCTGTCGGTCAGGGAGCTCTATCGATTGAGTGCCGAAGCGATGATGAGGAGCTGTTGTCCGAACTTCAAAAACTGAATGATGAAGAGACACGTGAAGCTGTTGAAGCAGAGCGCACCTTCTTATCCGAAATGGACGGTTCATGCCAAGTTCCAATTGCTGGATATGCTGCATACGAAGGCGATAAGCTCGAAATGACAGGTTTTATTGCTTCTCCTGATGCAAAGCAAATCTTTAAGAAAACATTCAGCGGCACTGATCCAATTGAAATTGGCCGAACAATTGCGAAGGCGTTACGTGCCGAAGGAGCTGCCGAAGTGATCGAGAAAGTGAAGGCGGAAATGGATGCGTGATAGAGGTCCGCTTTTCGGAGAGACGGTTTTATTTACAGGAACCCCTAAATCTCCTGAAGTTTTCAACTTAGTTAAGCAATACGGCGGAACGCCAATCTCTTTGCCGCTAATTCAAGTTGCTGAAATTGAAGAGGCTGATGATGAACGGAAAATGAACGAATGCTCTCATTTTGATTGGTTAATTTTCACCAGTCAGAGTGCAGTGGAAGCATTTCGGGCAAAGATGCTCCGTTTCGGCTTTTCTGCCGATTTAATCCATTCAAAAATCGCAGCGGTCGGTACAAAAACTGCGGCGGCTTTAGAGAAAATCGGTTTTAACGTATCATTTATTCCGACTGTATTTAGTGCGGACACATTCGTAAAGCAATTTCAGCCTGAAACAAATAGGCAATTGAATGTGCTTTTCTTACGCGGCAATTTGGCTGGAAGTTTGATCAAGGAAGAATTGCCTTTCCATGTAGTTGAATGGACTGTTTACAAAACTGAAAAGCAATTATCTTCGATTGGAAAAATTTTAAATATATTGGATGAAGCAACAAGCGTTAACATACTGTTTGCAAGTCCGTCGGCAGTCCACATATTTGCGGAAGCAATTGCTGCTAGTAGGGGATGGGAAGGATTTACGATTTGTGCAATCGGACATGTTACCGAACAAGCGCTTATCGAAGCAGGTGCCCCTCGAGTTGATGTTAAACCCGAAACATATACACTTATTGACCTCGTCAATGCATTGGCGAGACGAAAGGAAGGATTATGATGAACGAGATGCAATTTCGCCGCAATCGCCGGTTGCGTAATTCAAATACATTGCGTGCAATGGTAAGGGAAACCTCTTTGCATAAAGAGGATTTTATCTATCCGATTTTTGTCATTGAAGGCGAGAACATTAAAAACGAAATTAATTCAATGCCGGGTATTCACCAATTTTCGTTGGATCGACTTATGGAAGAAGTGGATGAAGTTGTTGCATTAGGCATTCCATCTGTTATTTTATTCGGCATTCCTGAAGAGAAAGATGCTGAAGGAACTGGCGCATATGATGATGAAGGGATTGTCCAAAAAGCAACGCGATTAATTAAAGAAAAATACCCGCAATTAGTCGTTATTGCAGATACGTGCCTATGTGAATATACAGATCATGGGCATTGTGGAATTGTTCACGGGGAAAAAGTACTAAATGATCCATCCCTCGACTTGTTGGCAAAAACGGCTGTCAGCCAAGCGAAAGCTGGAGCAGACATTATCGCGCCATCCAATATGATGGATGGATTCGTCATTGCAATTAGACAAGCGTTGGATGCGGCAGGCTTTGAAGATATTCCGATTATGTCATACGCGGTGAAATATGCATCTGCATATTACGGACCGTTCCGTGATGCGGCGGACTCAGCACCTCAGTTCGGCGATCGAAAAACATATCAGATGGATCCTGCTAACCGTTTGGAAGCACTTCGGGAAGCGGATTCCGATGTTAACGAAGGTGCGGATTTCATTATCGTAAAACCTGCCTTATCTTATTTGGATATTATGAGAGATGTAAAAAACAATGTGCTATTGCCAGTTGTTGCTTATAATGTAAGCGGAGAATATTCAATGGTAAAAGCTGCTGCTCAAAATGGCTGGGTAGATGAGAAACAAATTGTTTTAGAAACATTGATAAGTATGAAACGTGCGGGCGCAGACCTCATCATGACATACCATGCCAAAGATGCTGCACGTTGGCTGGAGGAGAAATGAAATGGCAAAAAGCTACGAAAAATCGAAAGCTGCTTTTGCGGAAGCAGTAAAGTTACTACCAGGTGGTGTGAATTCACCTGTCCGTGCATTCAAATCGGTCAATATGGATCCGATTTTCATGGAAAGCGGTAAAGGCCCAATGATTCGTGATATCGATGGCAATGAATACATCGATTATGTCCTTTCGTGGGGTCCCCTCATTTTAGGGCATACGAATGATCAAGTGGTGGAGGCCATTAAAAAGGTAGCTGAAACAGGAACAAGCTTCGGTGCACCAACTTTATTGGAAAATGAATTAGCGGAAATCGTCATTGATCGGGTACCGTCCATCGAAGTTGTTCGGATGGTATCTTCTGGTACAGAGGCGACGATGAGTGCGTTGCGTTTAGCACGCGGATATACGGGCCGAAATAAAATCTTGAAGTTTGAAGGATGCTACCATGGCCACGGAGATTCATTGCTCATTAAAGCTGGATCTGGCGTTGCTACGCTTGGTTTGCCTGACAGCCCTGGTGTCCCAGAGGGCATCGCGAAAAATACGATTACGGTCGCTTACAATGATCTTGAAAGTGTAAAAGTGGCGTTCGATCAATTCGGCGATGATATCGCTGGAGTGATCGTAGAGCCGGTTGCGGGTAATATGGGCGTTGTTCCTCCGGAGCCGGGTTTCCTTGAAGGGCTTCGTGAATTGACGGAGAAAAATGGTTCATTACTTATTTTCGATGAAGTAATGACCGGTTTCCGTGTAGACTATAATTGTGCACAAGGCTATTTTGGCATTACGCCTGATTTAACTTGCCTTGGGAAAGTAATCGGCGGCGGACTGCCTGTCGGCGCTTACGGAGGCAAACGTGAAATTATGGAGCAGATCGCTCCGGCGGGAACAGTATACCAAGCAGGCACTTTGTCTGGTAACCCACTTGCGATGACAGCAGGCATTGAAACTTTAAAGCAATTGACACCTGACTCCTATAAATATTTCATGAAATTGGGCGACCAATTGGAGGCCGGATTCAGAGAAGCAGCTTCAAAATACAATATCCCACACACTGTCAACCGTGCAGGATCAATGATCGGATTCTTCTTTACGAACGAAAAAGTATTTAATTACGATCAAGCAAAAACAGCAGACCTTAACTTGTTTGCAGAATATTACCGTTTGATGGCTGACGAAGGCATTTTCTTACCGCCATCCCAATTTGAAGGCATGTTCTTATCGACTGCGCACACTGAAGAGCATATCACAAAAACAGTGGCTGCTTTCCATAAAGTATTTGAGCAGTTGTCAAGATAATTTACTTTGAAACACCTTTTCCTCTTTTGTGTTGAGGAAAAGGTGTTTTTATAATGACATTGATTCGATCAAATGAGTTTTTAATTGACCTTGATGGTGAAGATAGGAACTACGCCAGTAAACCACCATTTATATGGGCTTTTCCTCTGAAATTGACTTTGGCGCATTCTATTCACAATTGTCTATGCATATCATAGCAAATGAATGATTATGGGAGGGAGACAGTTGAAGAATATAGAGTGGAAAATGGAGGAGGTTTTTTATTTTCCTCCTGAGATAGGATTGCCAAAGCACACGGACACGATAAGGGTAAAAGCTGGTTTTACGGAAAAGCGATCAGAAGAGGCTGTGCGTTTGACAGGCATTTACCATATCGCTGCAAAAATTGATTTTGAAGAAGGTCAGCGTGCGGAGGATTTATCGGATTCATATGTTTATATCGATGATGTAGAGTTAGATGGACAAAAAGGATACTTTGAATATGCGGTGCCGCTCCATGTCGATTTGCCTGCAGAAGTTCAGGCCCCACTGCAATTGACCGCAAAAGATGTGAAGACAACGATTGATGATCAGGGAGCTTTTAAAATTGTATGGAATGTCAACTGTTCCTATGTCGATGGGAGGGAAGATAAGCTAGTAGAGAAGACAGAAAAGAAAACAGTAGCACAGCAAGAAGTCGAACCTCAAGCTAAAGACACATCTCAACAGGAGATTGAGCTGAAGAACAAATTGACTGCCAAAGAAAAGAGTGAGCCGGAGGACAAAGTAACCGTTAGAGAAAAGAATGAGCCTAATGTTAATGCCACCGCAAAACTAGAGACAGAGACGAAAGAAAAAGCCGTTGCCAAACAAGTAAGCGCACGAAAAGAAGAATCTGTCACTAAGCAAGAAAGCGATGCAAAAGAAACCGCTGTTGCACAACCGACCTCAGAAACCGAAAATAAGGCAGATACAACAGAGGTAATGAGTAATCATTCGGAACAAGCTGAAACTAAAAAAGAAACGACTGTCAATAAGACGAAACCGAATGAAGAGGTAGCCAATTTGACAGTACTGGATGCTGAAAAAGGAGCTGAACAGCCGATTGCTGCTGGAACTTCAAATGCTCCAACAGTTAACGTGGTCGCAATGCATGACAGCAGTTCATACGGCGACTATGACGATATGCTGTCATACATTGCGGGGTTGCCTGATGAATGGAGTACGACGTCATTCCGTTCAAATGATGTTTTTGTACAGTAAAAATGCAAGGCCGCATAGAAGGCAAAGCAGTAAAAAGTCTCCGGTCGTCGGCACGAACAATAGCCGAATGAGCTGAAAAACGGCGATTGGTATAATAATGTTTTTGCAATAAAATCTTGTTTTTCGGAGCCACGGTGGCAATAAATATGGGTTATAGCCTTTTCTCATATTCCCATCCTTTCATATAGATAGTGTACTTGACGGTAACCTTACTCGTCATATACAATATGGATAACTGTATAATGATGCATTGATCGGGATAGTAAGCAACATCTTTTATTCAAGAGAGGGCGCCAATGGTGGAAGGTGCCTATAAAAGATTTGCCGAACGTCACCCGGGAGCAGTTTCCGTGAACAAATAGTAGCGGAAGCCGGTTAGAAGCCGTTATTTGTGATTGAGGTGCGTGGCTTTTCCATGCACGAATAAAGGTGGTACCACGAACAACTCCTTCGTCCTTTTAGGCGAACGGAGTTTTTTTATTTTCACCGTTCATTCACAAAACAACGTCTTATGAAAAAGGAGGAATTCAGATGTCAACAGAAAACATTTCGATGCCGACAAAGTACGATCCGAAGTCAATCGAAGCAGGCCGCTACGAATGGTGGCTCAAAGGTGAGTTTTTTAAAGCGCAGCCTGAAAGTGGCAAAGAGCCGTATACGATCGTCATTCCACCACCGAACGTAACAGGTAAACTCCACTTAGGCCATGCCTGGGACACGGCCTTGCAAGATATTCTCATTCGAATGAAAAGAATGCAAGGCTACGATGCTCTTTGGCTGCCGGGTATGGACCATGCAGGGATTGCTACTCAAGCGAAAGTTGAAGAAAAGCTCCGTGCAGATGGCAAAACGCGCTACGACTTAGGCCGCGAAAAATTCCTTGAAGAAACATGGAAATGGAAAGAGGAATATGCTAGCCATATTCGCGCACAATGGTCTAAATTAGGGCTATCGCTCGACTATTCTCGTGAACGTTTTACATTAGATGAGGGGCTGTCAAAAGCAGTTCGTGAAGTGTTCGTTAAATTGTATGAAAAAGGGATCATTTATCGCGGCGAATACATCATTAACTGGGATCCGGCAACAAAAACGGCAATTTCCGATATTGAAGTTATCCATAAAGATGTTCAGGGTGCATTCTATCATATGCGTTACCCACTATCTGACGGAACGGGTAGCATTGAAATCGCGACAACTCGCCCCGAAACAATGTTAGGCGATACGGCTGTTGCTGTTCATCCAGAAGATGAGCGTTACAAACATCTCATTGGAAAAATGGTGAAGTTGCCGATTGTTGGTCGAGAAATCCCGATCGTTGCTGATGACTACGTAGATATGGAATTCGGAAGTGGGGCTGTTAAAATTACGCCTGCACATGACCCGAACGACTTTGAAATAGGTAACCGCCATAATCTTCCACGCGTTTTAGTGATGCATGAAGATGGCACAATGAATGAACGTGCTGGCAAATATGAAGGGATGGACCGCTTTGAGTGCAGGAAAGCAATCGTTAAAGATTTGCAGGATATGGGTGTATTATTTAAAATTGAAGATCATTTACATTCCGTAGGTCATTCAGAGCGTAGTGGGGCTGTTGTCGAGCCATACTTATCCACGCAATGGTTCGTAAAAATGGCACCTCTTGCAGAACAAGCGATTAAGCTTCAGGAGACTGATGAAAAAGTCAATTTTGTACCGGAACGATTTGAAAAGACCTACTTAACTTGGATGGAAAATATTCATGATTGGTGTATTTCACGTCAATTATGGTGGGGCCATCGCATTCCGGCTTGGTATCATAAAGAGACTGGCGAAATTTACGTTGGCCACGAGGCACCTGAAGATGCCGAAAATTATCATCAAGACGAAGATGTATTGGATACATGGTTCTCCTCTGCATTATGGCCGTTTTCTACGATGGGCTGGCCGGATGTCGACAATGAAGAATTTAAACGCTATTATCCAACAGACGCTTTAGTGACAGGATATGACATCATTTTCTTCTGGGTGTCTCGCATGATTTTCCAAGGACTTGAATTCACGGGGAAACGTCCATTTGATGATGTTTTAATCCACGGACTTGTACGTGCGGAAGATGGACGTAAAATGTCAAAATCACTTGGCAATGGTGTAGACCCAATGGATGTCATCGATCAATACGGCGCAGATGCCTTGCGTTATTTCTTAACGACAGGCTCATCTCCTGGTCAAGATTTGCGTTATTCTACTGAAAAAGTGGAAGCAGTTTGGAACTTTGCAAATAAAATATGGAATGCGTCCCGTTTCGCTTTAATGAATATGGATGGCATGACATATGACGAAATCGATTTGTCAGGCGAAAAATCCGTAGCGGATGCTTGGATTTTAACTCGATTAAATGAAACGATTGAGCAAGTAACGAAGCTTGCTGACAAATATGAGTTTGGTGAAGTTGGACGCACATTGTACAATTTCATTTGGGATGATTTCTGCGACTGGTATATAGAAATGGCGAAATTGCCATTGTACGGCGATGACGAAGCTGCGAAAAAGACGACTCGTTCCGTACTTGCATATGTATTGGACAACACGATGCGTTTATTGCACCCAATGATGCCATTCATTACAGAAGAAATATGGCAAAACATCCCGCATGATGGCGAATCGATAACGGTAGCAAAATGGCCTGTAGCAGATCCTGCTTTGACAGATGAAGCGAAGGCTTCCAACATGAAGCTATTGGTCGATTTAATTCATGCAGTCCGCAATATACGAGCGGAAGTGAATACACCGATGAGCAAAAAGGTATCGCTTTACATCGCTGCAAAAGACGAAGCGACAGTTAACGTGTTGGAAACCAACCGTAATTATATTGAGCGCTTCTGTAATCCGGAAACACTTGAAATCGGAGTTGCGATTACACCACCAGGAAAGTCGATGTCGGCAGTCATTACAGGAGCCGAGCTATTTTTGCCGCTTGAAGGATTGTTGAATATTGATGAAGAAATCGAACGTTTGAAAAAAGAATTGGCGAAATGGGAAGGCGAAGTGAAACGGGTTCAAGGGAAGCTGTCAAATGAACGTTTCGTTTCAAAAGCTCCAGAAGCTGTTGTAGCTGAAGAACGCGCGAAAGAAAAGGATTATTTAGAGAAAAAGGCGGCTGTTGAACGCCGTATTGAAGAGCTTCAAGAAATTTAAAGACTATAAAATCCCTGTCATTGCGACAGGGATTTTTGTATATACTGGATCAGCTTTTCAGCAATTGAAAAATCATGCGTTTTGTAAAGTGATCTTGCACCAACGGGATCTTCGATTTCATTCAACACCCATCTGCCGTCCGGAAGCAGAAGAAAGTCAATACCGATATAATCGCTTTTCAATGCTTTAGCGATCGTTTGCACTTGACGAACTTGCCATTCAGAAAGAGAATACTTTTCGATTGAGCCGCCTAAAGTATAATTTGATTTGAATGAATCATTCCCTTTCCGTTTTACAGCGCCTACAACATCGTTACCAATCATGAAAACACGAACGTCTTGGGCGTTTGACTCAATATATGGCTGACAAATTGCTGTTTTATCATGAAAAGCTGTGAAAAATTCATCCGCTTGTTCTTGCGTGTGACAAAGGAAAACTTCGTTGCCGCCATGGCCGTTCACTGTTTTTAGAACGACCGGATAGCCATGTATATTTGCAGTGGATAAAATTTTTTTACTTGGGATCGTTGGGATCCCTAATATTGTTGACAATTCATATGTTCTCAATTTATTGTTCGCAATGGCATTCACTTCAGATCGATTCACAACTCTAAAACCTTCAGACTCCCATCTCTTGGAAAGGGAAGAATTACGATCGCGAAATAGGATAAAATCTGCATCACGATTAGGTTCTTTGCCTTCGACAAGTAAACGGAGCGTTATGTCTGCTTTCTTGGCGCATTTGTACATTTCATCAATGAAGCCGGAATTACGTTCCGCTTCATACGCTGTATAATAAAGATAGCCTTTCATGATAATTTACCTATAATATATTCAATCATTTTGTCCGCGACGTTAATGCCCGTCACATTATAAATATTTCGTATATGTGCTGCGGCATTTACTTCACATAATAGGGGGCGATCATCTTCTCCGAAAAGCAAATCCACTCCCGCAAACTCAGCACCGACCGCAGCTGCTGCTTGTATGGCCAAATCCTTCTGCTCCTCTGTCAGTTCGATGACAGTAGCTGTACCGCCATTCGTAATATTGGCACGGAAATCCGTCTCAGAAGCACGGTGCATCGCCGCCACAATTTCTCCACCGACGATGTTTACGCGAATGTCTCTTCCTTTACTCGTTTCAATATATTGCTGGAAGACATAATCAACACCTCTTAACTCGTCCACTTTATTGTAGAATTGTTCTTCGGTTTCAATCAAATAGACTTTCATGCCGAAAGAACCGTGTCCTTCTTTTATGATTAGAGGAAGGGATAACGTCTCCAGTACTCTTTCGTAATAGCCGGATTGCGCAATTGTAAATGCGGGATATACTTTTGGAGCAATGATCGTCTTTGGCATTCGAATGCCATTTTTAGCTAATTGTATATATTGCTTCGCTTTATTATCGCAAGTTTCGATCACCTCTGGATCATTAAATACAGGGATTCCTTCGTTTTTTAAAAACGTTGCCAATAAAATATCTTTATCTAAAAAAACGACGAAATCGGGACGTTCTTCTAATCCGCTTTGTACATCCATAAGTACTTCATAATTTTTTTTAATGAATGCACGTAAACCCGCACGTTCAGCTGCTTCAGCCAGCAGCTCCGCCTGATCCCGGAATTTGTCGCTCGTCAAGCTGCCGTTATAAATGACCCAACAATCTTTCATCCGTATCCCTCCCGCCATGATATAATTACCTAAGCTGATTTTAACATAAGGAGTGGACATTTTGATTCCTAAATTGAATGACTATAAAGAGCGCTTTCAAATAGATAGTGTTAGTGTAATAAAACCTGGTTTGGATAGCATGCGAAAGGCTTTGGAAAATGCGGGTAACCCGGAAAAGGATCTTCGCATCATCCACGTTGCTGGCACAAACGGCAAAGGCTCAACAATTGCTTTCATGGAAGCGATGTTGAAAGAGCATGGGTATAAAACAGGTGTTTTTTCTTCTCCTGCGTTGTATGATGTGCACGACCAAATACGCTTCGATGGTAGACCTATTCGCCAGGAGGAAATGGAGCGTTCTTTTGAAAAGATGAAAGAGGCGGGGGTAAGTGGACTATTAACTGATTTCGAATTGCTGACAGTGGCTGCTTTCGTAGCATTTGAGCGCAATAAACCGGATTATGTATTGTTAGAATGTGGAATGGGCGGTACTTTGGATAGTACAAATGTCGTTACGCCAATTGTTTCAGTTATTACTACAATCGCAAAGGATCATGAATCGTTTTTAGGTAATACGATTCGTGAAATTGCAAAGCATAAAGCTGGAATAATAAAAGAGACTGTTCCTGTAATTGCAGGAGAATTGCCGAGGGAGGCAGAAGAGGTTATAAGAAAGAAAGCATTTTTGGAACAAAGTAATTTGCTGTTGTATGGCACAGATTTTAAAATGTGCATGGATGAAACGGAAATATTCAGTGGTAGCAGGCAAATACCTTTGCAAAATAGAAGGATGAAGGGCCCGCATCAAGGGATGAATTGTGCGGTTGCAATTCAAGCATTGCTGTCGGCAAATGTTCCGCTACAAAACGATAAAATTGTGAAAGCAGTTGAACAGGCGCAATTGCCTTTCCGCTTTCAAGAAGTCGCGCCGAATATCTTTTTGGATGGTGCACATAATCCTGCAGCGGCAAAAGTATTAGCAGAGACAATTCGGAAAGAATTTCCTGGCGAAAAAGTGGATTTTGTCATTGGAATGCTATCAACTAAAGATATAAGAGCTACATTGGATGAACTGATTCCAGTGGCTTCATCATTTACTTTTTTACCATTTTCTCATCCTTCAGCAGCTTCAACGGAAATGCTATTAGCTTGCTGTAATCATCCAGTGAAAAGAGCGGAAATATCAAATGATGAAACTATCATCCTAAAAACAATCAACGGAAAGAAGAAAATAGTTGCAGGTTCACTATATCTTTTAGCTGGACTTTTGAACCATACTCATATAAGATTAGAATTATAGGAAAATTGGGCATTGGAAGTAGTTCCATTTTAACCCACCTTATAAGCTACCTTTAAAACGAATAGAGTACATAACATTTCGTTATAAAAACCGGCGGTAAAATGCACGATTGGATCATCACAATCAGTGGGCTGTAACATTCCCACTCACTTTATCCCATTGTTTGTAGTTAGGAGTGGATGCATTTGCAGTTGTCGAAGAATAAGCTGTCCACTATAGCCCATTTCATAGTTTGGCTACTCAAAGTGCCACCGGGGCTTTTATACTTGTTAAGTAATTATTGGCCAGAAGATGTTAATTTGGCATATCTTTTCTTGTTTATCATCTTTTCATTTTTGACGGTCCTGTTTCCGATTAAGCTAAATGGACAACCAGTATCATTAGTGATGTGGGTGACTTTGCCTGCATTTTTATTGTATGGTGTAGCCGTGGAAGCGGTCGTTATGCAATTGGCCATTGTTGCGGCAATTTTTTCAATTCGAAGCAACCAGCGAAATATCCATAGGCTGTTTTTTAACTCTACGATGATGTTTATCCTCTCTGTATTGTCCGCCATCGCATTTTATTTTATAGGCGGACAAACAGGTTCAATGTCATTTTGGCTCGTCCTTATATGTGCGACAATTTATCGTCTTCTCTATACTTTTGTCAATTTTGAACTGATTAAAATGTATATGAAGGTGATTCGAAAAAGATCCCCATTTTCTATAAAGGATATTATCTATGAATATGCAACAGCCATTTTAGTATTGCCATTGGCGCTTACATTTTATGCTTTATTAAATATAATTGGTGTAAGCGCATTCTTATTATTAGGGCTTCCATTTTTTAGTACGTTACTCATTATTCGACTTCATGGACGTTCGGAAAAAGTGAATCATCTTATAAAAAAAGCAGGCGATATTGGAGTAGAGCTTTCCATTATGAATAATGGAGAACAAGTTACGGAACATTTCATTAAAAAGACGAGCGAATTATTCAATGCAGACTTTGTGTTCCTATTTGATAATCATGAATATCACTTAGAATTGTCAAAGTTTTACAATCGAAAGAGGTTTGTTGAACAAGAATACACGATTCACATCGGTGAAGGAGTCGCAGGTTTAGTCTTTGAAAAAAATGATCCGATTATTTATTCCAAAAGAAGAGACTGGGAAAAAGTGGCTACAGGTTTGGCGCCAGATGAAATGGAGAGCATTTTATGCATCCCGATTACACATAACAATAAAATTGAAGGTATTTTACTTTTAGGATCTAAGAAGAAGTCCCAGTTTAAGGATTTCCAATTAAGAATTTTAGATTTGTTAGGTTCTTACTATATTGTATCGACTGAAAAGGCCAAATATATGCAAGAAGTACTGTTAAGAAGTGAACGCTGTGCTTTGACAAAATTATATAACTATCGGTATTTGGAAGAGCAATTGCAAGCGGAAATCAGTCGAATGGAAAAAGGAAATATTGATACATTATCGGTTGTTATAGTAGATGTCGATCATTTTAAAAGTGTCAATGATTCATACGGACATCAAAGTGGAAATGACATCCTCTATGAATTAAGTCGAATCCTTGAAAATGTTCTGCCTGAAAATGGAACGGTCGGCAGGTATGGCGGAGAAGAATTCGTATTTATTTTACCTGGTTTTACAAAAGAGAAGGCTTTTGCTTTTGCTGAAGATTTTCGTCAGAAGATTAAACACCATCCATTCAAAGTCACTCCCGACCTTTTTTCGGAAAGAGGACCCATCGAAGTGTTTATTACAGTAAGCATCGGTGTTTCCAATGCGCCAGTGGATACTGATGAAGCGATGACTTTATTGCGCAATGCAGACAGGGCGCTTTATCTCGGAGCAAAGCAAGCTGGCAGGGATCGTGTCGCTGAATATGTAAAATAAAAAGCAGGGGGGATAAAATGAAAGTGACAAAGACACAAAAATGGCAAGTATATGCTCTTTGGGTTGCAGTCGTTCCAATCTCATTCGTCATGGCCTTTCATTTCTTTCCCACTGGACAGATGAATTATGTCAATTTGTCTATCAATCTTCTTATACTAATCGCCATTATGATGTTGCCGATTGCTTTTGACAACGTAACGATTACGTTGGAGAGATGGGTCATCTTCACTGTGTTTTTTAATTATGGCATTCTCGCCGAAATGATTTTTATGCAAGTTGCAATGCTCGTATTATTGTTTACTCAAACTACAAATTTAAGCAAAGTCTTCCGTTTCAGTGTAAACTCCATCATCTTTGCAATTGTTTCACTCGTTAGCGGCTCTGTCTATTATTTAGTAGGTGGCACGCCGCTATTTGAAAACATTGGACTTTTTGCGTTGACAGGCTTCATCTATGCTTCTCTTTATTCCATCATCAATTCGCTATTATTATTTTTATACTTTAAGTTTAGAAAGCTGAAAACAACGGATTTTCGAAAAGCTGCACGTTGGGATTATATCTCTTCCATGTTGCTATTGCCTTTCGCTATTTCTTTTTGTTTGCTTTTGCAGTTATATGGCAATAAAGCATTTTTCCTTATAGGGATCCCATTCCTAATCGTTCTTCTTGTTACGAGAAAATTTTTGAAATCCGATCAATTGCAAGACGTGTTATCTTCGGCTGCCGCAATTGGCCATCAATTGTCTGATCAGCTTTTAGTAGATGATGTGCTACAAACTTTTACTGGGAAATTAAGAAATGTCGTCCCATATGAAAGTGCATACATAGTGGATTTGCGGATTGGAGAAAATTTAAAGCTGTTAACTGCCATTGAAGGCAAATTTCGAGTAAGTGAGACCAATCGCTTTTCATTTCCGATGAAGAAAACTGATAAAGATGGTTTGAATATGGATGAAACGAAGTTATATGTAAATAAGAAAAGCATCGCTTCGTTGATAGGATATCAATTTGCTCCTTCCGTAGAAAGTGTGCTTACAGCTCCGATTAAAAGAAATCGTAAAACAGAAGGCTTTCTTATTTTGACATCCACTGAGAAATTTGGATTTACAGACATTCAAGGGGAGATTGTGACGCTTTTAGCTGGGTATTTTGCTGTAGCTGTTGAAAAAGCAAGATATTATGAACGGACAGTCGAGAAAAGCATTCGGTGCGGACTTACGAATTTGCATAATTTTCGATTCTTAGAAGAAAAATTAAATGAAGAAGTGATTCGTTTCCATACGAATGAAATCAATTCGTTGTCAGTGATCATTTTAGATATCGATCTATTCAAAGGGATAAATGATTCGTATGGACACCAGAGCGGCAATGACTTGCTCATCGCTTTCGCGAATTTATTGAGAGACTATCAAACAGATGATATTACATTAGCGAGATATGGCGGAGAAGAATTTGTTTTGCTTCTTCCTAACTATTCGAAAGATGAAGCGATCGAAATGGCGGAAGAAATTAGAAGAACTGTAGAACAATCAAACTTTGTCATTATGCCTGATCTTGGTGAAGCTAAAGAGCCGACAGTTGTGCAAATGACAATAAGCGCAGGAGTAGCAACTTTTCCGGAAGATGCATCAAACGGCAAAGAGCTTATGCGTAATGTAGACCGTGCACTCTATATAGGTGGCAAGCAGGCAGGTCGAAATAAAGTTGGAATATATGTAGAGGAGAATACCCAAGTGACAATTAATTAGCAGACCGGGAAACCGGTCTTTTTTAGTTTATGACTTTATAACTATCAAACGAGAATGGTTGATTAGTATTTCGGTTTTCTGTATGCTTTAAGTAATAGTTATATAGATTTGTCAAAGAAAGAGGGATACTAAATACATGAGACACATGAAACATTTGGAAGAAAGAGGGGTGACGCTTGTGGAAGTATTAACATCTCTCGTTATTTTAGGCATTGTTTTCATCGGCTTCATGACAGTATTTCCTCAAATGACAAGTTTTAATATGAAAACAAGTACAAAGTTAGAAGCAATGAATGAAGCGAGAAATTTACTGGAAACTATTCAACATGTATATACATATGATGAGTTTTCTCAGGAAAATGGTTATGAAGTTGAAAACGATGAGTGGGTGAAAAAAGAAAGTAATGAATTAGGCGTTGTAGAATATAGAATAGCAAAAACCCCTTCCTTGCAGGCTGGAGCTACCTCTAATGAATCAAATCTACATGTCATCCAAATAAATATTGCAAAAGACGATAAAGTGGTCAGTGGGACATTTGGATTTATCGAAATTATTAATTAAGGAAAGGGCGACGGGCTTATGAAAAATCAAAAAGGATTCTCCTTAGTAGAAGTCCTTGCAGTCCTTGCGCTATCTTCTCTACTAATCTTGCTTATTTGGACTACTGTTCTTACAAGTATGAAACACAATGTATTGGAAACGAAAAAGCTCAAATTGCAACAGGAAGCAAATTACGTAATTGCTGAGTTTCAAAGGATTCATCGGCAATGTGATCAATATGAAGTTGAGATAAACGATACACAAATCGAACTGAAAAACTGTAACGGTCCGATTTCAAATCGAATCATTAGCGAAGGTTACAATTATCGTGAAACAACATTTTTGAAGGGGAGTATTGATGCGAAAAAGACAAATGCAAAACTTCCGTTCACATTAACTATTAAAGATCGTAATAATGAGAAGTTAACAATAGAGATCTCGACAACTTTATCAAGGTATGGAGTACAGTAGGTGATTTGGAGGATGTAAAATGAAAAAGCTAAACAATGAACATGGTTATGTCCTTTTGATAGTTTTGTTTTTAATAGTCCTCATAATGTCGATCTCAGCTGTCTTTTTACGAGGTTCAATTGGCAATGCCCAACAGGAACGACGTGCAGATGAAAGTCATTTAACAGTAATGGCGGCAGAGGCAGGAATTGATTATACAAAGATCGTGTTGAATAACGAATTTAGTAGTCGTGAAGAAGAGATGGATAACTTGGTAAAGCAATTCATTGCCTCGACCCCAAAAGGACAAGCAGTGAATTATGAGGAAATTCATGAGCAAATGATGACGAAGCTTTCATTTTATTTAGAGGATGCTATACAACGTCATATTGGAACGGGAAATGCTATTAAAATCATTGAGCCTTACGAATTTCGACTTGTTCGCTATTCATTTTCTAATCGTTCAGATCGAGAAATTGTTTTTGAGGGTGAGATAGAAGGCATACAAGAAGAGAATCGGAAGGTTTCATCCAAAAAGATTTCATTTCAACAATCCTTTAATATACCGGACTATAGTCAATCATCTGAAGCAACAGGGGATGGAACGTCTGTCGTTCCACCCAATATGCGTGATTTATACCCCGATTCGACAGCTGCCCCTGATTGCAAAGGAAAAAAAGTAGAAAGCACAACGTGTAAGGGAATTAAAAATAACGACTATCAACTCATTCAACAATCAACTGTCTATTTCCCGAATGGACTTAGTATTGATAATGGGAATTTGCGAGTTTATGATTCTACTATTTATTCAAAAACAGATTTGAAGGTGTCAAATTTAAATAAAATCATAAATAGCGATTTGAATATAGATGGGACGTTTCAAGCAAAAAACATGAACGGTATAGAAAATTCCACTTTAAGAATTCATGGAACAGCATCGATTACAAGCAATACAGATATGGAAAAATCCAATATGCTAATTTTAGGTTCGGCTCACTTGAATGGGCATTTAAACGTTAGCAAAAATTCAATGGTCTGTATAACGGGCTCTTTGACAGTGGATAAACAACTAATTGTTGAGAAAGGAAGCAAATTAGTTCACTGGGGAAGCTTCGTTGCTTTTGGAGGAATTCGAGGAGATGGCGAAATCATACAGGCAAATAGTGAGGCGGATGTATGGGATAGATGTAATTTACCGAACGAGCAATCCATTAAGTGGATAAAGCCGACTATAATTGACGTTAAGTACGATTAAAATTCACAGCGGAGGTGGCAGGTTTGAACCGAAGGACATTATGGATAGGTCTGTTTTCTATTTTATTTTTAATAATGCTATCTACCGCGGCTTTCGCTTCCGATTTCCGATTCGGTAAACATTTTTCTGATCACACATTTATCGGTCCTTTTAATGTTTCGGGGTTAACCGAAGCAGAAGCAATCGCAAAACTCACCGATAATTTTGTGGAAATGACCGAAAAGGCGCAAGTTGCCTTATTGTATGTCGATACAGTCGTTCATGTACCAGTTGAACTACTTGAGTTAAATGTTCGCGAAACAGTAAAACAAGCACAATCTGGTATAGATAATCCTATTAAAGCGGATGTGTCTGTCAATGGGCTAACGACTTTGTTGGCACAACAGCTTCCAATCATTCATCCATCGACTGCGTCGATTGAAAAGATTGCTGCAGCCATCGAAAAAGAGATGGAAACAGGCATTATGCCAGTAGCAGTTCAGGTAATCGATTACTTGGAGGAAACTGAACTGCCATTATCGGAAATTTATTCTTTCAACTTTCCAGTGGATAGAGTCTCTCAGCAGCTGAATAATGCATTCGATAGGATCGATGGATTAGAGGTAGGCCCATTTGAAACGATATCCATGATGGAAGTGCTGGATGGTATTGAGTTATCCGATGATGAAATGTCAATCCTTTCATCTGTCGTTTATCAAGCTGTGCTGCAAACGAATTTTACAATTTTGGAGCGGCATACGCGCTCCTCATTGACGCCCTTTGTTGAAGGTGGATTTGAGGCAGCGATGAACCAGTCGTTAGGGCTAGATTTTACGTTTGAAAATCCGAATAAAACAAGTTATCGATTCCGAACTGATAAAATGTCAGATTCGATAAAAATTACGATTAACGGCCCCGCGTTTTACTATTCTTATGTCCCATATATATCTGAATTTACATCATACAAACCGCGTTCCGTGAAGCAATTTAGTGCATTTGTCAATGAAGGACATACAGTCGTTGCAAATGAGGGACGCGAAGGTGCTGAGTTTGTTGTTGACCGAAATATTATATTAAATGATGAAGTTGTTAGGACAGAACATGTCTCGAAAGATTATTATCCACCAGTACCGCGGATTGAATTACATCCATTAACAAATAAAACAGCTTCTACTTCACTTTCACAGGAACTGCAAAATCAAGGTGAAGATCGTGAAGGAGCCAATACGAATCAAAATGAGATGAATGGAAAACTCATGGAAAACAATGATTCGTCAAGCAACAGAAATATGAATTCTCCAGAAAATGAAATAATAGAAGGACAAGCCATTTACGATAAAAGCGGGCTTCCTATTAAAGGAAAATAGATAAGGAGGGATCTAAATGGTGTCTACGAGAAAGCGTTTAGGAGATTTACTTGTTGAATCTGGATTGATTGATGATGAGCAGTTAACAACTGCGTTAGATGAAAAGCCGCGTGAACAGAAATTGGGAGACGCACTATTGCAAAGGGGATATATTACCGAACAGCAGCTTATTGAAGTGTTGGAGTTCCAGTTAGGCATTCCACACGTCAATTTGTTCCGCTATCCATTCGATCCGAAGTTGTTCAATATTGTGCCAAAGGAGTTTGCCAAACGAAGTTTAATTGTTCCATTGAAGACAGAAGGCGATAAGTTATTCGTTGCCATGTCGGACCCAATGGATTATTTGGCAATAGATGATTTGCGCTTGTCGACAGGATTTCATA
Organism: Sporosarcina contaminans; assembly: GCF_042679045.1. Taxonomy (NCBI): domain Bacteria; kingdom Bacillati; phylum Bacillota; class Bacilli; order Caryophanales; family Caryophanaceae; genus Sporosarcina; species Sporosarcina contaminans. Next base: position 31,212 of record NZ_JBHTLT010000014.1, read on the forward strand.
TTGAAGCGGCAATCGCCTCGAAAGATGATATATTGCGAACTATCTCCAAATACTATGATGATGACTTATTGGAGGATTTCTTCATAGAAAAGCCGGAGGAGGCAGCTGAACAACAAGAGTTGACTGATCTTGACTCGCCGATCGTCCGCCTTGTCAATCAAGTGCTCTCATCTGCAATTACACAAAAAACGAGTGATATTCATATTGATCCACAAGAACACCAAGTAGCGATCCGCTTTCGAGTAGATGGAATGCTGAAAACTGAACGTTTTTTGCCGAAGCATATGCAATCTATGTTGACTGCACGTATAAAAATCTTATCCAATTTAGATATTACAGAACACCGGATTCCTCAAGACGGGCGCATAAAAGTAACAATTGATTTTAGGCCGATTGATCTTCGCGTTTCTACTTTACCGACTGTATACGGTGAGAAAGTCGTCATGCGGATATTGGATTTAAGCAGTTCATTGAATGATTTGACGAAATTGGGGTTCAGCTCGCTAAATCTATCACGTTTCATAAAAGAGATTGAACGACCGAATGGCATCGTTCTAATATCGGGTCCTACTGGGTCTGGGAAATCATCGACTTTGTATGCGGCTTTGAACAGGTTAAATATGGAAGAGGTTAATATTATTACCGTTGAAGATCCGGTTGAATATCAGCTAGAAGGTGTAAATCAAATTCAAGTGAACCCTCAAGTTGGATTGACTTTCGCGGCTGGTTTGCGTTCCATTTTGCGACAAGATCCGGATATTGTCATGGTTGGAGAAATTCGCGATAGAGAGACGGTTGAAATTGCTATTCGAGCTTCCTTAACGGGGCATTTAGTGTTGAGCACGATTCATACAAATGACTCGATCGCTTCCATCACTCGTCTGATTGATATGGGAGTGGAACCATTCTTATTGACTGCGTCGGTTAATGCTGTTGTTGCACAGAGACTTATAAGAAGAGTGTGCCGGGATTGTGGAAAACCGATGCCTGCTTCCAATCGAGAAAAAGAACTATTCGGGAAGCGTAGCAAAGACATCGATACAGTCGTTAGAGGTCCAGGCTGCGCGGCATGCAATATGACTGGATACAGGGGCAGAGTAGCAATTCATGAAGTGCTCGTCATGAATGATGAAATGCGTGAAGTGATTAACAATCATGGAACACCTGCTCAACTGCGTGAAATAGCCGTCCGCAATGGTATGATTTTTTTAATAGATGACGGATTAGAAAAAGTACAGCAAGGCATTACGACTACTGAAGAAGTGCTGCGTGTAGCGCTTATTGAATAGGAGCATCTCAATGAATGAATCGATTACGGACATATTAACGAAAGCGTATGAACTGAATGCATCTGATATACACCTTACAGTCGGTGTGCCGCCTGTGTTTAGGATTCACGGCGATTTGAAGCGATACGGAGATCATCCGATGAAAGCAAGCGATACGGAAGAAATTGCAAAGTTAACGATTCCTGAAAAACTTTTAAACGAATTCAAAGAGAAAGGGCAAATTGATTATTCTTTTGAATTAGAGAAAATTGCACGTTTTAGGGTGAACACCTTTCAGCAACGAGGGAATGTTTCCTTGGCATTTAGAACAATCCCTGCAGAGGTTCCATCGATCGATGATTTACAAGTTCCAAATGTATTGAAAACCCTATCTCAAACGCCTCAAGGACTCATTTTAGTAACCGGCCCTACCGGTTCTGGGAAATCGACGACTTTGGCAGCTATGATTAAATATATGAATGAAACGATGAGGAAGCATATTATCACGCTGGAAGATCCGATTGAGTATGTGCATGATCATGGGTTGTCCATCATTGACCAACGTGAAGTCGGTTTCGATACAAGATCATTTGCGGATGGGCTACGCGCTTCTTTGCGCCAAGATCCTGACGTCATCTTAGTAGGAGAGATGCGCGATCTTGAAACGATTTCGACTGCGATTACTGCAGCGGAAACCGGCCATTTAGTATTGGCGACATTGCATACATGGAGTGCGGCCTCAACGATTGATCGGATTATTGATGTATTTCCACACGGTCAACAAGCGCAAATCCGTGTTCAGTTGGCAGGTGTATTAACTGCAGTATTATCGCAACGCTTATTTTCGACTGCCGATCGCCGTGGTAGAAAAGCTGCAACAGAGCTCATGATCAACAATGCAGCAATCGCAAATCTCATACGTTCAGAGAAAGTCCATCAAATCCCGAATGTCATCCAGACGAATCGCGCGACTGGAATGCATATGATGGCGACATCCGTGAAACAGCTTTTGGATGCAGGATCGATATCATATGAAGAGGCAAAGCCTTATCTTGAAGGTGATGAATAGCGATGGCTCGATTTAAATATGAAGGCCGCGACGCAAAATCAAAACGTAAAGGTTTTATTGTCGCCGCAAATAAGAGAGAAGCGGCGTTAAAGTTAAAAAAACAAGGAATTCGGGTGACGGATTTAAAGGAACAGCAAGAAACGGTCATGACGAAAGAAATTCATATTGGCAAACCTTTTAAAAGACCGCAATTCATTATGTTTTTACGAAAATTTTCTACTTTGCTTAGAGCTGGCGTGACTATTGTAGAGTCAATACAAATTCTTTCTTATCAAGTGGAGTCTAAACCATTCCGAACAATATTAGTGACAGTTGGGGATGACTTGAGAAGCGGCGGTACACTTTCCGATGCATTACAAAAACATCCGAAAGCTTTCGAGCCATTGGTTATTAACATGATCCGTGCTGGAGAACTGTCAGGAACGGTTGATGATTCATTGGATAGGCTTGCCGAGCATTATGAGAAATCTCATATGACGAAGCAGAAAGTAGTTTCTGCGCTTTCTTATCCGATTATTGTTGGCATTGTTGCAATTGGGGTTGTCCTATTTTTGCTGACGTTTATAGTCCCGATGTTTGTCGGGTTGTTTGAAAGTGTTGGTGGAGAATTACCGTGGCTTACACAATTTGTTCTGATAGCAAGTAACTTTATGGTTGCTTATTGGTACATCGTTTTACTCATTGGTGCAGCAATTGTCATCGGGATTATTATGTTAAAGAGCAATAAAGAAGGAAAATATTTACTTGATACTTTCATTATGCGTTTACCGATATTTGGAGATATTGTAAAAAAGTCTGCTTTATCAACATTGACTCGTACACTTAGTTCCCTTTTTTCAAGTTCCGTTCCGATTTTACAGGCGTTATCTATGACTGAAAAAGTCGTAGAAAACGAAGTGATTTCAAGAGTAATTGCACAATCAAGACGTTCATTGGAGGCGGGAGGGTCATTGACAGAGCCTATGACAAATCATTGGGCGTTCCCACCACTAATTCCACATATGATTGCAATCGGAGAACAAACAGGATCGCTTGATTCAATGCTGTCAAAAGTGGCTGATTTTTATGAAAAAGAAGTAGAGGCATCAACGGATCGATTGAAGGCTCTCATTGAGCCGGTAATGATTATTTTACTTGCGGGATTTGTAGGTACTATAGTCCTATCAATTCTACTTCCTATGTTTACTATTTTTGCGGAAATAGATAATTTGTAGTCATATATTGTAGAAAAGTAATCATAATAAATTTAATATAGGTTAATAGTTCCATATGCTGTAGGAGTTTGGTATTCTTAAATAGTAGAAAGACATTTGATAAAATGGGGAGGAATTGAAATGAGAAAATTATTGCAAAGATTGAAAAATGAAAAAGGGTTAACATTAGTAGAGCTTTTAGCAGTTATTGTCATTTTAGGGATTATTGCTGCAATTGCTATTCCGTCAATTGGAAACATTATAACGAACTCAAAAGTAAATGCCTTAAAGGCTGATGGTCAAAGTGTATTAGCTGCGGCAAATATGTATTTTGTTGAAAATTCGAAGGAAACAACTGTTACGATGGAAACCTTATTGGAAGATGGTTTTTTAGAGGATGCGGGTGGATTTGCAGCTGAAGGCGGAACTGCTGCCACAATAACAAAAGTTGATGGCGGTAATACGATTTCTGGAACTGCTGCTAACGGTGACGTTAAGGTAGAGTTTAGTAGTGCCACCAATGCTAATATTTCTGTTGCTGATGTTAAAAATGGCGGAGAAAATGTATCTGTAACACGATAAGGAGCCAACAACATGCCTTTTTTCAACCGCCGCAAACGTCCGGCATCATTGACAATTGAAGAAGACGCAATCCGTTATGTCCGGTTGAAGTCAGCGGAGCCGCTCGTCATCGACATTGCAGAAGAGGTATCTCTTCCTCCGAATACGGTCGTAGAGGGGAAAATCGTTGATGCGGAGACTCTGACGGTAATTTTAGAAGGAGTTGTGAAAGAATGGGGCATCGTAAGGCGCGATGTCCAATTCTTAGCTCCTGATACATATGTGATCATACGAAAAGTTCCGTATCCGAATGAGATTCAAGAGGATGAGTTAAAAGGTCATTTTTTTATTGAAATTGGTTCATCGATTTACTTGCCTTTTGAAGATCCCGTTTTCGATGTTGTGCCTTATGTCCCTTCTGTAGATGAAAAAGAAGCGATTTTGATTGCTTCCAAGGAAAGTATTATTGATCAATACGAAGATGTTCTGAAATCCGTAAAATTACATCCGGTCGTAGCGGATATCGGACCGCTTTCACTTTATCGGCTGTCTTATCAATCCTATGCTTTTACTGAAGACGAACACGTCATGATTGCTGATTTAAAAGGGAATAGCATGACGGTATCTATTTTTCACAAACATTACCCATTATTCATGAGGCCTGTTGATTTGGGGCAATCCGCTAATATAGCCATTGTTGTTGAAGGTGATACGGAAGCTGATGTTGCAACGCCCTCAGCTATCGTGTCAGAGCTTGAGAAATTAATTAATTTTTATCGATACAATATGCATAATGGGGCAGCATCGGTTACTCGCCTATTATTGAACGGTGACTATAGTCAAATGGATGAGCTTTCTGCCTTAATACAAGATCGGTTTACGATCGAAGCCGGCAGTCTTATGAAAGAACCTGCTCGTACAGCAGATGGACGGCAACAGTTGTCCGCTTCCTTCAATCGGACAATCGGGCTTTCTTTGAAAGAGGTGCGATAATGCTTGTTGATATTAATTTGTTGCCGGAAAAGGAAAAGGAACGTTCGGTGCTTTTCGTTGTAGCAGTCATTTTACTTTGCGTTGCTATCCTTATGGCGTCAAGCTTCTTTCTCCTTACATATCAAGTACAAAAAAATACAGATAAGCTTAATATGCAACTGCAAACGATACAAAAAGAACAGCAGGATTTGAAGGAACGAATGCATTTATCAAATTCAGTGAATGATATTTCAGCACTTTCGGATACAGTCGGATGGGCAGAATCTTACCGCTTTTTTACATTGCCTTTATTACGTGAAACAATCGCTCTTCTTCCTGAAAGAGGATTTTTTGTTTCATTTACATTCCAAGCTCCGCATCAGGCAGAAGTGATCGTACAATTCGATAATTATTCAGAGGCTGCTTATTACGCTTCAAGACTGAAAAAGTCTTCTTTAATAGAAAAAACGGAGTTGCAATCGGTCACAGCTGTGCAATTGGAAGAAGACGTACAAATGTCGTCTACCATTCTCCCACGCTATGAAGCTGTCTATTTAATCGACTTCAAGGATGATCGGAAGATCGAGCAAACGGAAGCGGCAGTGGTTGAGGAGGATTCCGATGAATAAATTATCGAAAAGGCAGAAGGAACAATTCTTAGTTGTTTTCTCGGCTCTTTTCCTTCTATCCATAGTACTGTTCTCTTACTTTAAGCTTTACTCACCGGCGAAATCCGAAAATGAGCTTGTACAACAAGCTGTTGTGAATGAACGCGATATATTGTTTGCGCTTCAGCGACAATCGGCGCAAAAGCAACCGAAAGACTTTGAAAGTTCTCGGCTCTTGCAACAGCAAATTCCGGTAAAGCCGCTTGAAGAGCTAGTTGCGCTTCAAATCGGAAAAGCGGAAGTTAAATCGGATCTAATTATACAGGAAATAAATTTCACAGTGGATGAGCCGATAGCAGTCGATTTGCCAGAAGAAGCGAAAAATGTTAAGCAACTAATAGCTGAAGTCGTAGTACGTTCAGATGATTACGCAAAAATTGATCGTTTTCTCGAGGAAATGGAATCGATGGAACGGATTTTCGTTGTCAGTGCGATTGAATTACGATTGACCGAAGAACAAAGTTCTTTGGAAAAGATCGATAAGCCTATGGATCTAACCATTTCTTTTCAAGCCTTTTATCGTCCGGATTTAATCAATTTAGAACAAGATTCTCCTAAGGTGGATGCACCACATCCTGCGGAGAAGATAGATCCGACTCCGTATAATGTTATTAAAGATGGTGACGTGCATTGAATATCGTTTGGATGATAATATTTTTTCTATACGGTCTCCTTTTTGGGTCCTTTTTCAACGTTGTAGGCTTGCGTGTGCCAATGAAGCAATCAATTGTGTCGCCGCCATCCCATTGTCCACATTGCAATAGAAGACTGTCTGTAAAGGATTTGATTCCTGTATTCTCCTATTTGTTCTTAAGAGGGAGATGCGGAGGATGCGGATTGAAAATCAGTCCGATCTATCCATTTTTTGAATTCATTACTGGAGTGCTATTTGCATACACCTATGTCTATTTTGGTTTCCAATGGGAACTGCTCGTCTCGATTTTATTTATATCTTTATTAATCATTATTTCGGTGTCGGATGTTTCCTATATGATTATTCCAGATAAAGTGCTATTGCCTTTTGCGATTGTATTTCTGCTATTAAGGATTGTTATCCCTCTTAACCCTTTTTATGATAGTATTTTAGGCGCTGCGGTTGGTTTTGGAATCCTTTATCTAATTGCTGTCCTATCAAAAGGTGGCATGGGTGGCGGAGATATAAAGTTATTTTTCGTTATTGGGCTTGTGTTGGGCACGATCCAAACATTATTGACATTATTTTTAGCGTCATTGATAGGGGGGATCGCGGGAATGATCATCGTAAAACGTTCCGGCAAAGGCAGAAAGACGCCAATCCCTTTTGGCCCTTCAATTTCAATTGCGGCTATCCTTTCCTATTTTTGGGGTAGACAGTTTGTCGAATGGTATCAGCAATTCTTCTTTTAAGTCGATAACTTTTATGGGACAAGGCGACAGACGTCTTGTTCTTTTTCATGCCCGTTTTGTTAAGGTTACTAAAAACGGGGTGTTGGACATGAACTTTCGGAAGAAATATTCTAAGATGACCGTATTGATGGCGATGCTCCATGGCGTCATTATCGGGATAGCTGCAGTTGCGGTTGTCGGCACTGTATTGGTATTTTCGAGTGGTAAAGAAGATGAAACGGCTTCAATGCAAAAAGAAATTCCGAAGGCTGATGATTCGGCTGGCCATGTGGAGACACCGACGAGCGGCCCGCCTCCGGTGGACAGTGAAAATCCTGCCGAAAGTATTCGTTTGTTCGCAAAGCAGCACGGAGTGTTTTCTACTGCTGAATCGGCATCAGCTTTTGTTGCGGAAGATCCGACACTTTCTAAGGCAGCTGTCATCCAAGCTGAAGGGCAATATTTCGTTTGGAGTGCAGTCGGTCTTACGGAGGATGAAATCGAAGTAAGTGAATACGAAGGGACTTTCCGCAAGCCTTTCGTTGCGGATACATCCGCTTGCACGGCTACGGGTGCGGGAAAGCTAAAGGCAGCTTTGGCGGAGACGGACATTTCCCAAATTAAAAATTTAGCATCTTCCATAGGGGAAGGTGATGAGGATAAAAAAATAGCTGCGTTTAAGGAACATTTGCTTGCTGTGACGGCTTTTTCGACAGATTTACGCATCGTTCGCTTGCAGCTTCTTTCTCACTATTCACATACGGACAACTGTGCGAAAATTAAATTTTAACAGCTGTTATCGAGGTGAAATTGAATTATCTCGGATTGCTGAAAATTTTCATTGCCTCTTTTTTTCAGTATGATATTGAGAAAAAGGAGGTTCACTTTATGAAATTTACGATAAAAAAGCCGCTTATTTTAGCTTCATCTTCTCCAAGGAGGAAGGAGCTGCTCTCTCTCATCGGAATTCCATTTGATGTCGTACACAGTCAGGTGGATGAAAACATTGCATTAACTGCCGACCGATACCCGGAATATGTAATGGGATTAGCTGAAAAGAAAGCGAGAGCGGTTGCAAATAAATATAGGGAATCAATCGTTATCGGGGCGGATACAATTGTCGTTTTTGACAGAAAGGTTTATCCAAAGCCTGCAACGGAGGAAGAAGCAGAACAATTTCTTAAAGAGTTTTCGGGCAAGACTCATTCTGTATATACCGGTGTTGCGATCATCAACGACCGGGAGAAAATTACCTTTTATAATAAAACGGATGTAACTTTTCGGGACTTGGATGAGGAATTAATTCGAGGATATATTGCATCTGGAGACCCGATGGATAAGGCTGGGGGATATGGTATTCAAACCGCGGGAGCGTTATTCGTAGATTCTATTACGGGAGATTATCAAACGGTTGTAGGGTTGCCGATAGCAAAGCTGACTGAAGTATTGCGCAAAGAGGGATTGATTGAGCTGAAGGACGGTGAGACGATCCTTGACAACTGAAATGAGACCGAAAATGATGATCCGTGATGTCCATCTGGCGGACAGGCCTCGTGAAAGACTGATTAGGCAAGGTGCGGACAGTCTATCTAACCAGGAATTGATCGCGATTTTGCTGCGTACAGGAACGAAGGAAGAATCTGTGTTGATGTTAGCCAATCGCATTTTACAATCGTTTGATAAAATTCAAGATTTGAAAGATGCGACATTGGAGGAAATGATGTCGGTCAAAGGTGTTGGACAAGCAAAGGCTGTCCAAATTTTGGCAGCTGTAGAGATTGGAAAAAGATTGTATAGAAAACATTCTGAGGGAAGATATGTCATAAAATCCCCAGAAGATGTCGCTGCTTTTTTGATGACAGATATGTCATCTTTATTACAAGAACATTTCGTTGTATCTAACTTGACGTAAATACGAATTAATAAAACGTTACATCAGCAATCTTTATCCGTTGATTTCTATGGCCCCTTGCTTTTGTACGTTCAATAATTTCTATTTTGACACTTTCGATAAAAGATTGTACAAAACTTCTACGTTCTTCTTGGGATAGACTCTCAAAGTTTTCGTTGAAATTTTGTGCAATCTCTTTATAACGTTCGATATCAATAGCAGTAGCACCAGTATTTTCATTAATTTGAAGTTCTTTCTGTAATTCGTCAAGCCGCAGCCTTGTTTCATCCATCCGTGTTTTAAATTCTTCATCTGTCATCAAATCAGAAGCCCAAGCACGTTGATATTTACTTCTTTGATTTTCAATGTTTCTCAACTCTTGTTTAAGTTCTTTATTTCCGTCATTGTTATCTGCTTTTTGTTCAGATGGTTCCAATATCAAGCTCGACATATATTCAATCAACGCTTCGTCTATAATCACCTCACGAACACTAAAGGCTGTCCTATCTCTATGATTTAGTGCGCATACTTGGCAGCGATAGCTGTTACTAACCATTGTTTCATTATCTTTTTTTCTCGTCCATACAACACGCTCTGAAGTGCATCTATTACCGCAGTCCGGACATACTATTTTAGTTTGATATATAAAATGACTACTGACGTTTCTCTTTTTTTGATTTTGACGTGAAGATATCATCTTTTGTAAAGAATCGAATTCTTCTTTTGTCATTATTCCTTCGTGAGTATTTTCGTATATTTCCCCTTTGTAGTACATGGCGCCATATAATGCTGGGTTTTGCATTAATTCCATTAGAGTAGCTATGTGCCATTTGTACGCTCGTTTTGGCTTAAAAGGCGTGGAATCCATGTAGATAGAAAGTTGACGAAAGGACATACCCTCTCGTATTTTTTTGATCATTAATTTTACTGCTTTAATTTTTTCTTTATCAATTTGTAATCTATCATTTTCATCTTTATAAAATCCATAAGGTGCTTGCGCCATCCACTCACCTTGTCTTGCCTTTTCCAGTTGCCCCATGGATACCCGCTCACCTAAGTTAGCACTTTCCCATTCTGCAATAGCAGCAACAATGGTAATAAACATGCGCCCCATAGCTGTAGAAGTATCATAGATTTCAGTAGCAGAACGAAACACACATTGATGCTCTTCCAATTTGTCCAAGATATTATGTAAATCTCGAACAGATCGAGTAAGCCTATCAAGGCGATAAACCAACAGTGTCTTTATGTGTCCGTCTTTTATATCTTTCATTAACTTTTTAAATTGTGGACGCTTTGTATTTCTTCCCGAAATCCCTTCATCGACATAAAATTTATACTCATCCCATCCTTGAGCAACACAAAATGCTTTGAGTTTTTCTCTTTGTGCACTAATTGAATATCCTTCATTAGCTTGTTCTTCAGTTGATACCCGAATATAAATTCCGACAGTCATTTGAATCTCCTACTTTCTTTAAATAAAGAGCAGCTCATCCAAATGGGGAAGGCTGCTCTCTTTTTTAATTGCTAACGTTAGTAATTAATCAAGCTCTACGATGTAAACTACGACTTTACCGATGATGTCTAATTGTTCATCTGCATTTGTTACGTAGTCCCTAAAAGTTGGATCATGCGAATCCGGCCGAAATATTAATTCGTTGTTGTCGCGATAGATTCTCTTAACTGCATAGTTGTAACTATCACGATATACGACAATATCGCCATCTTTGATATTGTCTATTGGCATTTTCTTTACTGCGATCAGCGAACCATTGGGAATGATTCTATTCATTGATTCGCCGTTCACTCTCATTAAGTGGATGCCAGATTGTCCTGCATAACGTCCCATGACGCTGTCTGGTATTGATAAGTTATCTAATCTTTCTACGGCCTCCACGACCTCGGGATCTCCTGCTGATATCGGCGTTGTGATGTAAGGATAAGAGGTTTCAGCTATTAAATTACTGTATTGATTTTCTTCCCATCCCATTAGATAAGCAGGATTTACATTGTAGACTTCTGCCAGTTCTTGTATGGTGTCCGATTTTGGATTTTTGATATTACCACTTTCGTAGCGTTGGATTGTCGCTTCTGTTTTCCCTAATTTCTCAGCAACCTCTAACAAAGTCATTCCCCGTCTGATTCTAATTTGTTTTAATCTCTCTCCAAAATTCAAAATATATCACCTACCTTTCTCTAACTCTATTATAAGGAAACATTACGTAAAATGCAAGTTTATTTGGATTTTAAATAAATAAACTTACGTTTTATGCTTGCAAACTATATTTTGACATGGTAGACTTTACTTACGTGATACGAAAGGAAGTGAAAATGATGAATAAACCACAAACTGACACCGCTTTGTTAGAATCTAAAATGGTTCTAAAAGGATTCAGAAGTCGCAAACAGTTCGCGGAGGCGGTTGGAACTACCGCTACAACAATCGGCAATATTTTAAACGGCGTGCATAATCCATCATATGACCTCATGAACTCTATTTATCGTGTTTTGGAGTTAACACCAGAAGAGGGAACGGCAATTTTTTTTAACTCCAACTTACGTAATACGAAAGAATTGATGAGACATAGACAGGAGGCTGCAAATTGAAAAAGAAAAACATGCCGTCCATAGAGACACAAAAACGTATGCATGCTTTTTTCATGAAAACATCTGCCCCGCGCATTTATGAAGAACGCATGAAAGAAAAAATAAAGGAGGACCAAGCATGTCAATCAAAGTAAAAGCGTGGAATAATCTCACGTTGCAACAAAAGTTAGCTTTGATGTATTTCGCATCACAAAACAGGCGAGGGAGGTTGAAATAATTTGCTTAAACGTAAAATCACGACTCGTTACAATTACCGTGGGATTTATACCTGGATTGAGCAGGAGTCCTATGAGGTGCCATTGGTAGTCAAACCGTCAAACGTTTGGACAGGCAAGTTGAGTCGGGCTATCAATCGTTTGTTGCCAATCGGCAATAGATGGCGCGGGGATGTTGGAGTGTACAACTAAAAGGAGGAATTGGAATGAAAACACTCAAGGTCTTGAGCGAAGAAATGAAAGGCAAGTTGTTGCAAATGTCAGTTGTGGAAGCTTATCAAGCGGGATTTGAAGCGGGGAAGTCCTCCACATCAGCAAGTGTGGAAGCCGAACAAGAAACAGTTGAGCATGAAGGCTTGGTGCTTTGTAAGGTTAATCGCAAAGTGTCACCGGGCGTTTATGTAAGATTCCACAACACAAAATGTAATTCAAGACTCAAAGACGGCGTGATTTACGGGCCAGTTAAACGCACGATGACAATTGGTAATAATAATTACAACGTATTTAACAAACATCACAATCGAACACCTGACAACGTTGAAGTATTTGAAGTGGTCGGCTANTCAGCGGGCGAGGGAGTTTGTGGAAAAGGAGTTTGAAAAGCATCAACGTACAATTTTTCTAGCAGAGAAGAATGAAATTTTGTTTGGTAACAAATTTGCAAAAGTGGATTTTGTAGTGAATCAAAAAAAAAGAACGATTGTAGCATTGGTGAAAGAATTTAATACGAAAAATATTCTTTCTAAAGGTATCGCCAAATGCATGCCAGGAGATGTCTTCCATGCCGATATAGGTAAAGCTATCGCACTTGCAAAAGCATTAGAGATTGATATTCCGCAAGAGTTTTTGCAGGCTGTGCAGCCGACAGAAGTTGTCAAAGGAATGATTTTGTTGTGGAGTAATGGCAGGAAATACAGAATTGACAAAGCCGATGTTAGTAAGAAACGTTACGGGCTTATGAATCTTTCGACTGGAGAATCATTTTCTTATGTTCATTATGAAAACATCTTAACCACTTCAGTAATCCATGACGACACAAACGCCCAATACGAGGAGGCATCCTAATGATCAGTCTCAATGAAATAGCAGCATTGCTAAATAAGATTGATGCAATCCTTGATGAAGCAGACGGTGACATCCTAATGGTCGATACGGAATACGAAGGTAAAGGCAAAGTTCTCATGGATCATACAGCTTTCCTTACTGAATTT
>NZ_JBHTLT010000015.1:0-11754 GCF_042679045.1 Sporosarcina contaminans
ACTGCTGAATCGCCAAATGCTTTTAATTTGGATTGAGACGATGCGAGTTGGGTTTCAAAATGTTTTAATTTAGATTCGGTTTCTACTATTTCTCGTTGGAACGCATCATACTGTGTTTGATTGATTTTGCCTTCTGCAAATTGCTTATCAACATCCGCTTGAGCATCTTTCAACCTTTTCAATTTTTCGCTTGTGTTTTCAATTTGTTCAGCCAACAAGCGCTGTTTTTGGGCAACGAGCTCCGTGTTTCCAGGACTGAATTTCAGTAACCTATCAATGTCGCGTAATTCCTTAGTAACGCTATTGGACTTTTTATTGACATCCTCTAAGGCTTTTTGTAAACCAGTCGTAGAACCGTCAATTTCAATCGTTATCCCTTTAATCCTTTTAGACATCACCTCACCACCTTAGAAGTTATCAAAGTCTGCTTGTTCTGCTTGTCTCACTTGGTTTTTGTCGCGATCCGGATTCTTCATGTCGATGTATTCGTCGATAAAATCAAGGCATCCTCCGATTGTCATGTCCTCCATGTCCAATCGGTCGAGTCCTACCTGTTTACACATAAAAAGAAAAGAGTCCAAGGTGATTGGTTCACCCGAACTCTTCTTGTCATTTATTTTTTTTTACTTGTTTGAAGGTTTTTTGTAATCATTTCTTGTACTTCTGGAATGATTTCGAAGATAGGAAACTCATCGAATTCATCAAGCCATGTCTGTGGATCTGGAATTGTTGAATCATAAGTTTTCGCCATCGCCCACAGCATGTTGTAGAACACTTCCAAATCCAAGTTTTTAATAGCTTCATAATCCATATTCTCTGGATCTAAATTTTGGAGAGCTGACAAACTATAGAGTCGAAGCATATCCGCAAAATAGTCGTTACCAAATTGAGCTTTATACCGCTTCGGCGTACCAGCTGTAGATTTGAATGTTACCTGTCTTCCATCAATCGTCAGTGTTTTTTCCATTTATTATTCCTCCCCTGGCTCCGGCAATGCAGCAGTTTTCTCGTAAACTTTCGTATACCAAGCATCATATACAGCAGGTGATGTTTCAGTAGTTGTTTTCGTTTTTACGGCATAATCCGTATGACGAGCTGACGCAATAAACGTCAATTCGTTTGGTTGTGGTTCTTTTGTATTTGTAGTTGTCTCTCCGGACACTGTCGGACGGTTAGCTGTGCAATAATACAATACATGACGAGTTGCTTTTTTATCGCCATCAAACTCAAACATAAGAGCAAATGGTTGTTGTTTAGCATCCGCTTTTTCAGTCAATGTACCGTCATCTTCGTCTTTCACTTCACCAAGAGCATCGATTGCAAATCGCTCTGGAATGTTTGCGATGGACAATGTTCCGTCATATCCGTCATTAGATGCAGAAGAATAATAGAGCATGTTGTCAGCGTAAAATTCCGCCAAGTCTCCCCGTGGATCGAGAGTTAATGAGACAGCTCCTGGAATGCGAATTGGTGTGCCGTACTTAATTTCGCCATCTGTTTCTGTGATTGGAGCGTAGTGGACATTTTTTAATCCATAGTTTACTTTGTTCGCCATTAAAATAACCTCACTTCATATATTTTTTGAAATAACTGTTCAGATTCGATGAATGTTTCATCTGATTCATAAGGAATTTCGTTATCGTCAAGAATCTTTTCAAGAACTGCTTCTGCAGCTAAGTCTTTTTTGTCGGTATATAGTTCAATATCAACCGCATTAATTTTGTGATAGGTTTTGTTATCCGCGTGAAAATTGGGCGAGAAAGTGACAAGGTAGGTAATGAACGGCGTTGGCTTCGCTTCTTTGAAATGCGAATAGGCCACAGGAAAACCCGTAGCCCTCAAAAGTTTTTTTAATTCCGCTAATGTCATCCCCGAATCACCTTCTCTACACCTTTTTCAAACTGATCAATTACCTGTTCTTCCACAGGAGCAATGTGGACTTTACCAGGAACACGACCGCCACCACGTTTCGCATGACCTTTTTCAAGTAAGTGGGCGAGTTGATAACGTGTAGCATTGTAGATCACCCACGCTTTGCCATCCCTCTTAGCGCGCCACCCCTTCGCGTATTTGCCTGTTGGGCCTTTGGGACTTGTGGCTTTCAAGGTCTTAGCGCCGTCTTTAGCTGCCTTTTCCTTTTCTTTTTCAAGACCTTCTTCGACTTCGGTTGTGTATTCCTGTAGATGTCTTACGATCGCAGTAGATATTTCGCTGATTTTAACTTTTGACATCAGCGCCCACCCTTTCGCATGTCAGTTCAAGTTCCTCAAAGTTTTCTGAGTATGTTCTCAGCACAGAATATTGATGTCCCTCAAATTCTACTTTTCGTTCACCTTGATATTCGTATGTGTGGACGACAAGAACTATTTCGGGTCGCATGTCAGAATTGGCAGCACTATAAAATTCCGTTCTGCCAACTGATTTTTTCTTACAAAGGACTTCTCTTCGCGTAACTGTGGGTATTTGATTTCCAAGTTCATCTTCTTCGAAGAATTGTTCTATCAAAACCAACTCTTGATCCCAATTACTCATTACGTCCACCCGCTTGATTGATAATTAAATTGTGCAACCTAAACTGCAAATGCCGAGGCATGGGCAATGTTACCCTTGCTGCCGATAACTGTGAATCTCCCACAGATTGGTATCGCCAAGCAGCATAGTCTGCTACAAACATTAAATGTAAAGAGCTGTCATTATTTAACGACAGCCCCTGTGCTTTTAACTCTTCTACAATTCCTTTTATGATTTCCTGTAAATAAAAATCACGGACATTAGATGTGATACCCAGCCTTGCTTTAACAATTTTTAACGCAGATTCAATCACACATTATCCCTCCCCCGACTTATCCATTTACAACATGTATGGTAGCTGTGCCTTCCACACCATTTGCAGTTGATTTTGCCGTGACCGTTGCAGTTCCTGGACGTCTGGATTGCACCCATCCCCGACCGCCTAAATCATCACGGAAAATAAGAATATTTTCATCGGATATGGACCATTCAACATCTGTGATAGCGTTAGGTGGCTCAATGTGTATTTTTAGCAGCTTATTAACTCCAAGTTCGGGAAGTGTATGCTCACTTGGCTCTAACGTAATTGTAGTCGGGGCAACTCTATCATCTGGATCAAGAATAGTTTCTTCCGTTTGGTAAACAACAACAGTGATCTGATCTTCCTTGCCACCATTAGTCGTAGCGATTACCTCTGCCACTCCTACATCATTAGCTGTAACAAGTCCGCTATTATCCACACTTAATACAGCTTCATTTGCCGAATGCCATCTAACTGATTCCTGTGCAGACAACTGCTCTGTAGTGCCTTTGAGCAATTCAAGTTCTCTTGGAATGATTACCCCTTCTTGCTCCGGTTCTTCCAACGTTAGAGTATGAATTGCAGTAAATCCACCATCCACAGTTGTTATCGTTGTTTTGTACTCTCCCGATGGCGTATTTTCCGTCCACTCGATTTTACCGTTGTTTGATACTGTTAACCCTTCCGCATTATCAATAGCGAAAGTTACCTTGTTATTAGTTGCGTTTTCCGGCTCAACGGTAACGTTTAGTTGTCTGCTACCTGATGCCCCAGCTTCTGCTGTTGATGTCTTTGGCGACACTGACACACCTGTAACATCAACTACTGGGGGATTTACTCCCCCGAGCCACCGTCCGGTGTGAATGTTACGTAAAATCCTGCATCTGTATCAGTGGCCACAACATCAAATCGGATGAAACCAGCCAACAATTGACCGTAAATGTTGTGATCTACCCATTTGACGGATGCTTGTTTACGATTAAAGAATGTGGCGAACGCTTTAGGATCTCCAACGAATCCAACAAGGTCACCATCTTTCTCGCCAATCATATCGTCATCCAATACGACTACTTCTTTACCAAATAGACGTTTACCAGATGCTACCGTAATGTCATCTTGTAGTAAATATCGCCCGTTTTTGTCTTTCATCGTGTCCAACTCGTTATACAAGGAAGCAGAAATAACAGCTTTCGCGTTGTAAACTTTTTTGATGTCTTTATTGAATACAGCCTTGAATCCGTCCAATCCAGTTACTGATTTTGGAGGAGCAGACTTTAATACTGCTGCAATAGCCGCATTAGTTGTATTCAATTCTTGATCAGCAATTTCATCAGCGATAAGACCCGTGATGTCGTAGTCCGCATCGTCAATCGCTTCTTGCGATACTGGAATGTAACCACGGTATGTCTCAATGTCATAAGCGACTTCGGAAATAGTCGGCTTTGCC
The DNA here is from genome assembly GCF_042679045.1 of Sporosarcina contaminans. NCBI lineage: Bacteria > Bacillati > Bacillota > Bacilli > Caryophanales > Caryophanaceae > Sporosarcina > Sporosarcina contaminans. The sequence goes on from NZ_JBHTLT010000015.1 coordinate 4,260, forward strand.
AATTCCGGATTCTGTTCAAGTTCCGCAACAGAAACCATTTTGCTACCGGACTTTTTGATTACTGGATATTTACCCGCACCTCTATTAACTGGACGTACATTCACAAGTTTTTTCAAATCAATCGTTTCCTCTGGCGCTTTTTGCGCTGGCATCAGTTCTTCTGGTATAAGCGCTCCGCCATCAACAGTTTTGAATCCTTCCATTCTTACTTCTCCTTTTGAACGGACAAAGGCGTTAATTGCATCGCGTGTTTCTGTTTGATTTGGCATATTTCGTTTTCCTCCTGCTTTTGGTTTTTTTCGGTTGGAAGATTCAAGCTCGCTTTCCAATTCACTAATTTCTTCTTCTAACGATGTTTTTTCTTCTTCTGCTTTCGTGATCGCATCATCATTTTCTTTTACACTTGCTTCAATTGCTGCTAAATCCTCTTCGGATTCAACACCATCAATTGACGATTCGAGTTCACTTCGTTTGGTAAGTAATTCCACGATTTTGTCCTCCACAGATTTGAGGGAGGATCGTTTTAGGTTCAACTTTGCTCCGATTAATACTGGATTAGGCATTTTTCATCTTCTCCTTTAGCGCTTTCTTGCGCTGTTCTAATTTTTGTTTTCTAATAGCTTCTATATCTTTTTTTCGTGCTGCGATGTCCGTCTGTGGATATGCTGGGAAAGCAGTTATTGAAACTTCTAAGAGTTCAGCTTCAGTAATTCGCCATTTTGTTGTACCGTCATCATTTTCAATACGTTCCTCTTTGGTTGGATAAAAACCAAAGGAACAGCCGCGGACTTTTCCAGTTTGCACTTTTCGATAAGCGCTTTTCGCATTTGGATCTTCTAAATCGATTTTGATTTTCCCCCACAGTCCATAACTATCAGACTTGAGTTCTAATGTATCGCTCGAAAGACTACCCAAGACCATTCGTGAATCATGATTATCAAGGGCGATAATGTCCGACTCTCTTAAACTCGATTCAAAAGCACCTGGCGCGACTTCTTCAAATGCTCCCGGCCACAGTTCGGTTTCTTGGTCGTAAACGACAAAATAACCTTCAATGATTGCTTCATTTTCATTTTCGCTATCACGAGTTTTTAGATCGGAAGTAAATTGCATGTGTCGTTTTTTCATTCATCATCACCACCCTTCAATTTGTTTTGACTGCCAAGCATTCCAGCAGGGATATAGTTTTCAAGAATGATTAGCTCATTCATTTCAGCATCAGGATCTAAACCGACCCAATCCCTTAGCTCATTTCGCCGCATTGCGTTACGGTCAACCATTTGTGTTCCGGCTCCAACTAATTCATCAAGGTTATAGCTGTAGAGACTTCGTGGATTCAATCGGAAAAACCATTTAGGGTCATACAATAAATCCCGAGTAAGTGTTTGCGCTATGATTTGACCGATTGAATGGATTCGGGTGTTAACGAAATTGTTATAAGCTTCCTTGTTGAATTCACCGACACCAAGAAAAAAAGCCGGGACATCCAATAGTCCGGCCACCGTTTTCTTATCTAATTCAACACCTTCATTAATCGCAATATCTTTTAGCGATAAAGGCTTAACTTGATGTACTTGGATTAAATCAGCAGGTAGAACCCACGGCTTTGCCCCTGAATCGGATTCACTAACATACTTGTCGAGAATCTTATCCCGTCCCTCTTCGCTTGCCAATTCTTCCGTCATAGCGTCCACAGATAGGATAATTGATGGCATGTACTTACCGCTCATGAAGCTGTTCTTTGTCTTGTTGGCTTGTGATAGATTCTTCACGATGTCACGCAACGCTACACGATATCCTGTCCCCCTGTATGGATAGTTAGGATTAGGATTGATTACAAAATGAATTACTTCATCTGGATGATAGTCATTGCCATTATAATTAATCATGTAACCGTCTTTCGTTTCCTCGTATCCGACTGATCCCATCGGAAAGGGTGTTAGATCATTAATCAATCCAGTTGATGGATCGACATCGATATGAACGACAGAGTTGCCATCACCATGTAACAAAAGATCGGAAACGATTTTGTATAGCCAACCTTTTCGAGTCATGTTTTTATGAGGTTCAATATCGATTTTCCGTGACAATCCATTTCGTACACGCTTATCCCCTTGATCTGTATTTTCCATAAGGTGAATCGTCATATTTGAAACTAAATCAGCAATTTTATTAACTGCGATTACTACATCGGGATGTTCTGATAATCTGACATAACCAATGCTGTCAACGTCACCAAATGCAAAGGGAATACTAACTTTTGATCTTGTTTTTTTCTTTTTCCAAAACGCCACTTATTTCACCACCTTCAACTGTTCAGCCATTTACTTGCGTTCCCCGCTTTTTCGAGATTCTTAAGCATTTGCATACAAGAAAAAACAGCAGCATCGAATACGTCTATGCGCTGTGTGTCTAATACTTTTTCATATTTGATTGCATCATCCGTTTGTTCAACAGCCCGGACGTTTTGGAGACAATATAGAAACGCTTCTGAACCCAAGTAATAGAAATTTCCTTCTTTCGCCTTGGTTTCAATCCGCCGGAAGCCTTCTGATTTTAGATAGAATAATTGTGGAGTGTCCTCAATGCGGAATCCTTCTTTTTTCATCGTCAGGAAGAATTCACGACCAAACTTGCGGTCAAATCCGGTTTGTTTAATGCGGAAATTCAAGCGCTTCATTTTCATGTACCATTTGACGACTTCTTGATATTCCACAATCGGGCTATTGGTCATTGTGAGCCATCCATCCTCTTCCCAACCGAAAAGAGGGATATTATCAACGTCAGCCTTTTCATGAGCCGCTACCCGCGGGAAAAATGCATGTGGAATGACAATGTCAATATCTTTGTAATTTCCATAAAGCGCGCTGGCTGTTAAGTCATGACGTTTTGATAGATCCGCTCCGCCAAACCAATCGATAGGAAGCTTCGACAAGGCTTTCAATTTCTCTTCCAATGTCAAGCCGCTAAGTTTCAGCTTCTCTTCCACACTATCATTCGATGCTTTAAACTCGTCCGGATTGAAATACGCGCGCATGGCTGAGGTGTAAATATTTAACGACTTCGCCAGGAATGCTTTTCTTTGTTGTGGATCGTTTTGCGCTTCAATTGCATCATTCAACAATTCTTGGCCGGATACCGATACATTGTAATTCGGATTAGCCTTTTCATGTTCGATCGGATTTGTGTAATCCACTTCTCCATTTTCATCTTCATCAGCCTTTGTAATGAAAACGAATAACTGTTCATCTTTTGCCGTTCCGTCCAAAACCTTTTGACAGTACTTCATGCGGTTGTAGCAGAAGCTGTTGGGGTTATCTCCCGCTGTGGTTATACCAATACATAAACTATTGCGGTATGCTTTTCCGGATTCACGAATCGTATTATATTGACTGGCATTTTTATAAAGATGCAGCTCGTCCAAAATTTGAATGAGCGTATTCAAACTGTCCATACGATCACTATTGCCTGCGATTGTTTCAATACGCATATATCCATCGCCAAGGTTGCCGCTGATGCTGTGTTCTTGGTTGTTGTCGAGGATGCGGAAGTTGTCGGCTTCCCCCATCTCTTTCAAGTTGTACAAAAGGAAATTAAAACTTTGCATCGCTTGTTTCAGTTGCGCGCCCACTACAATAATTTCAGCACCCGATTTTCTTTCAAGTAATCCTAATCCCCACGCAAGAGCAGACATGAAAGGTGTCTTCCCTTGTTTACGTGTGAGCATGATAAACGCTTCTTTATATTTGCGTAAGATGGTCCCCTTGTGGAAGAATCCAAGTAAATTATAAACAGTGAACTTCTGCCACGGTTCCAATAAAAAAGGCTTACCTCTTAACGGGTAGCCCTGCATATCTTCGCCTTTTTGATGGACGAATGTCTTTTCGATTATCCGAATAACAAATTCAGCATTTTTAGGATTGAAATCATATTTAGGATTTTCTAAATCACGAAAAAACCGTTTACACATTTGAATCGTTTCTTTACACGCGACCTTTTTGCCCTCCACAATTGAGGTGGCATATTCAAATACTATATCTTGATTAATAAATTCACTCACGGATCCTCACCCAATGCTTGCACCAACTTGGACTGTGGTTTTTCTGTTTCTTTTTTCCGGACAGGAACCTCACGTTTTTTTACTGATTCAAACGCTTTCGGATTAATACAAAGCAAATTTGAATATGTAGCAAGATCTTTTCTTAATGATTCCATTGCAGAATAAATAGGTGTTTTACGATCGTTGGTAGCACCGGCTTTATTCGTATACTCTACAGTAATTTGATAACCCGATTCTTCAAATTGTTTTTCAAAAGCCTGGTACTGTGCCAACATCCCGACATAAACATCAATCGTGTGTTCATAGTTTTCACGATAAACACCCAAGTGTTTCATGTTATCAACTACACTTTTCTTCAATTGTTTTTTTGTTAATAATTTTGCCAATGATGCTGACACCCCCTTTTGAAAATTTAATAACCCGTTCTATTGGAAAAGGCTCCCCTCACCGGTCCCTGTGGATTCAATTCCGAACATTAAGGAGTGGGGGGNCTCAATCCCTTTTCCGTTAGTTCGTTTGTTACTCTGTCGTGAAATGTATTGTGGCATTTGTCGCATACGCTCAATAGGTTGGCGTTTGTCAGTCTGTATTCTGGATAATCTTCCAACGGATAGATATGGTGAACAGTGTTTGCAGGTGTTGTCTTGCCGTACCGTTTACATTCACGGCATTGGTACTCATCACGGCGGAAGATACGATCACGTTTCTTTATCCATTGTTTTGTTTTGTAGAAACTCATGTGATTCACTCCAAACAAAAAGACACCCGATTATTCGGATGCCTCACGTTTACTCAATATATCAGCTTTCAACTTCTCCATATGAACAAAAAGCTTACCTTTACGTTTAATGTACTTCTCATGTAGCTTACGCACTTCATCCTGTTCACGTCTTGCAAATTGATCAGTCACATATGAAATATATTCTTCTTTGCAATGTGGACACTGAATGTATGCTTCAATTATGTTTCCTGGATGCTTACGTTCTTTAAGTTGTATTGTGAAAGGTTCATGACATGCATCACACTGGACTTGTTGATTTTCCATATCTTCACCTCATTTTATTAAAAAGAACCATCTGCACGCTGTACATAAGACAACACGTTGTACCGTTGTTTCCGCAACGGTTAGGGTTTGCGTACAGATGGTAACCTCACACAATATACAGTGAATCCGTCAGCCTCTAATCGGGCAAGTGTTAGTAGACGATCTGCTGTATGCGCTGTTTCCGCAGCGTGAGAGAGTGTGAGTAAAAGGGGAAATTATAAAGAACGGCTAACCACGGTTCTTTATGCTCTTATAATATTTCATATTTTCAATGGGTTACATACATTTCATGAGTGAACAGAAAGTGAACATTGTGATTATGCTGCCGATTAAACAACTTCTCTACATATGCAACACTCCGTGTGTGATGGTTCTTTTACATAATATTCTCCTGCCATAGTAGTCCATACTGTCTCTGTGATTGGATGACGACACTTACCGGACTTTATGAAGTTTTTTAATCTCGCACCTTTTCGTTCATTTTCATATTTGCAGCGCGCGCAAGATAAATACTCATCGGTAGCAAGCTCCCCAAGAAATTTAACCACGATTCTTCTGATATAATAAACATCACCTTTTATAAAATTTCTATTGCAATATATACAAGTTCGTTTCAACTTCCGAGTAGCAATTTTTCGTTTCATGGAACCCCTTCCTTCTCAATAACTTCTACGAACAATAGTCCTCCACAAACCTTATCGTCCTCATTAGATCAGCATGCCGTTTCCGAATATGACTTTCACTATAGTTCAACTCTTCGGCAATCTCTTCTAAGGTGAAACCACTGATATATTTCATTTTTAGTATCTGGTTGTCCAATCCTTTGAATGTCTGGACTAATGCAATTAGCTTTAAAAGTTGTTCTCGTTTGAAGGCAAGATCACTTTTGATTCTTTCAATATTATCCTCGACTTTGGCGCCATCTGAATCAGCAGTTAATCTAACGCCAGCTAAATCACCATGCACCCATCGTTTCAATTCTGCTTCATTCTGTTCAAGGTTAAATTCCAAATAGGCAATTTCCTGTTCTAACCGTTGATAGTCTTTCAGCCATTCGTACAAAACATGCTCACCTGCCTTTTGACATTGCATTACACAATGTTGAATCAGTGAAGTATTTCAATTTCGGTTGTATCAACGTAGTCAGTGACGCCATAAGCAGGACTTTCAGCCGTAACATTTCCATCTGAGTGTTGAATACCTTCATAAATTACACCTTGACGAAACACAAGGCACATATGCCCCCAATCCTCCCAATAAATATGCTTTTTCGGAATAAATCTTATTGGTTTATCAGTACGTTCTGAATCACCTAATGCTAAGTCTCTTTTATGAGAATCTGTATATTTTTTCAATCAAAACGCCCCTCGCTTCAAATGTTCACGCATCTGATAATAAAAATGATGGTAAATGTAATTCCCGCTGTACAACTTGTCCAAGAAAACAATCGAAAAATTATATCGTGCTTCAAACGTTTTCAATGTCCCAAGCAATGCTTTCGGGTCATATTTCGAACGGTACTTACCTTTTAGGATTTTTTCATATCCATTCTTGTCCTCCACAATCAGAACAAATGGATTTTGACTTGCACGGATTAATTCATTTTCAAATGCTGTTCGAGTATCTTTTTGCAAGTTCCCTGTTATCTCGTCAATGTGCGCTTTACGCTCTAAACAACTATTTAGATATAAATCACGATGGATTCCTAATTCCGGATTGGCAGGAATCATAGCGGAATAATCACCAGTTTTAAGCGTTTGAATTTTGATCGGCACTTCCTTACTTCGTAAATATTCGAGTATATGGCCGTTTACCTGTTCACGTGTATCGACAACGATTGTCATTGTCTTTAAAATTTTGTCCAATTCGGTTTTTGTGTAATGGTAGCGTATCAATTACTTGTCTCCTTCCGTTCTGACGTGCGTAGCATGTCCTACAATCGTTTTTAAATCTTATCGAATGTAAATACTCACATTCTACTTAAAACGCCTATAAACACTCTTAAACTACTTATTTCGACTTGCCCATAATTTTGCTTTTTCATAGAATTGTACTTTCATAGAATTTGATTCTTCATTCTCATACTGTCGATAATCGTCATACGGATCCGTCCATCCGTTTTTTGCTAATGTAACCGTCCAATCGTGGAGAAGCATTAACGAATCTTCATCAGCATTAAGCCATTCACCCATTTTTTCATTCGTCTGCCATCCACAGAATAGGTGCAATGCTTTTCGAATGGTTATATCAGCAGCGCTCGCACCTTCCCATGATTTGAACCATTGATCGATGTCATTAAAAATAGGTTCAGCAGCTTTTAAAACTCCTGCCGGAATTTTCTTCGCATTATTTATTGCCAATCGTCCATCTGATTCATCCCGGTAAATTTC